>JBILLI010000026.1:0-23850 GCA_044376155.1 Polyangiales bacterium | reverse complement strand
GGACGCACCGACGAGCACGTCGACACCACGCGCCTCACCCTGCGCGCGCTCTCCCCCGAGGCCCTCGCGCGCTACATCGAACGTGACGCGCCGCTCGACTGCTGCGGCAGCTACCGCATCGAGTCGTTGGGCATCGCGCTCTTCGCGCGCGTCGAGGGCGAAGACCCCACGGCCATCGAGGGCCTACCCCTCATGCGGGTCGCCGCGATGCTCGCGCGGGTCGGCGTCGACGCCCTCGCCTGACGCCGCGGTCATCGCGCCCGCGAGCACCGCCCGCGCCCGGCGGATCACCAGCGTCACGAACACCGCCGACATCACCAGCCCGGCGAGCAGCGGGAGCCACCGCGCGGGGTCACGCAGCGAACCGCCCTGACCCTGCGACACCAGCGCGGTCACGTCGCGCACGAGGGAGCCGAGGTAGACCTGCATCACGGTCACGGGGAGGAGCCCCAGCAGCGTCGCACGGGCGTGGGCCGACGCGCGCAGGGGCGTGAGCGCCATGAGGAAGGTGAGCAGGTTCTGCGGCATCACCGGCGACAGACGGAGCAGCGTGGCGATGCGCGGACCATCCGCCCGCAGCACCCGCTCGGTGAGCGCGAAGCGGGGGTGGGCGCGCAGCGTCGCGGCGGCCCGGGTGCGCCCCAGGAGCCGCCCCACGCCGAAGGCCGCGCTCGCCGCCAGCGTCGCCGTGGGGAGCGCCACGAGCACGCCGAAGACTCGGCCGTAGGCGTAGCCCGCGAGGGTGTTGAACAGCGCGAAGGGCCCGCCCACGCTGATGGTGAGCACGTACGCGGCCACGTAGAGCGCGAGCCCTGAGGCTTCGCCGCGGTGCATCATTGACGCCACGGAGACAAGGGCATTCCGAACCGCGGCGAATTGCAGTAGGACGGCCGGAGCGGCGACCATCGCCGCAACGGGCCAGGCGCGGGCGAGACGGCGGAGGCGGTGAACGGTCATCGTCGAGATCGCGGTCCCCTCTGCGCGGCGCTGCGACCAGGGAGGTCATGCCACACATGCGAAACAAGATCGAGGGACGGCGTCGGGCGAGCGCGCTCGCGTGCCTGATGGTGGGTGTGCTGGCGCCGGCCAGCGCGATGGCGTACGGCATCGAGGTGCCCGAGAACGGGGGCGTGGCCTTCGGGCGCGCGGGCGCATTCGTGGCGCGCGCGAGCGACCCCTCGGCGATCATGCTCAACCCCGGCGGGCTCGGGAACCTCCGCGGGTTCCAGCTCACGCTGTCGACGAACCTGGTGCAGTTCGACCACTGCTTTCAGCGCACTGGCAGCTACGACGGCGTCAACGACGCCACCGCGCTCAACGTCGCCGGCACGCGCTTCGAGGGCCCCGGCATGCCAGGGAACATGAACGGCGCCAGCGCGGGCGACGCGTACTACACCTACGGCAACGTCCCGTATCCCCGGGTGTGCAAGGACAACGCGGTGGGCCTCGCGCTGCAGCTCCTCGCGACGTACCGCATCAACAACCGCTTCACCCTCGGCTTCGGGGTGTTCTCGCCGAGCACCCAGGGCTCGACGCAGAACTTCTCTGACACCGTCCCCGTCACGGCCAACGTCGGCGGCATGACCCGCAACTTCCTCGCGCCCTCGCCCGCGCGCTACCTGCTCTTCCGCAAGTCGCTCACGGTGCTCTACCCCACGATCGCCTTCGGCGCGCGCATCACCGACTGGCTCAGCGCGGGCGTGTCGGCCCACCTCGGGTACGCGAGCTACAACTTCGGGCTGCACGCCAACGCCGACTACAACGGCCCGCAGTCTCCCTCGTCCGACGTCTTCATTGGACTCAGCGCCCAGGGGCTCTTCCCCGCGTTCACCGTGGGCTTCCTGGCGACGCCCCACCGCATGCTCTCGATCGGCGGCAACTTCCGCTACAACGCCCCGGTGCAGGCCTCGGGCACGGCGACGAACCGCGCGCAGCCCTACAGCGATCGCCCCATCGAGTCGACCTTCTCGGTCAACGAGCTCAACGCCAGCCTCCCGTGGCAGCTCCGCCTCGGCGTGCGCTTCGCGCTGCCCCGCGCGTATCGCCCGACGCAGAACGACGGCTCGGGGCAGTACGACCCGATGACCGACGACGTCTTCGACGTCGAGGCCGACTTCATCTACGAGGCCACCAGCATGCTCTCGGAGACCTCGCTGAGGAACACCGGGAACATCATCACCGCGTGCGGCACGATGCCGCCGCAGCCCGTGCCGGGCACCAACGCCGTGCGCTGCCCCGACGGCATGCCGGTGAGCGCGCCGCGCAGCATCGCGATCCGTTCGGCGCTGAGCGACGTGATGGGCGTGCGCGTCGGCGGTGACTACAACGTGATCCCCGGCCGCCTCGCGCTGCGCGCGGGCTTCTCCTTCGAGACCGCGGGCGCGTCGCCGAACCTCGCGCAGATCCACCTGCCCTCATACGCCGGCGTGAGCGTGCACGGCGGCGTCACGTTCCGCTGGCGCTGGCTCGACATCACCGCGGGCTACGCGCACATCTTCTACTTCGACAACGTCGCCGAGACCGGCACGCGCTCGATCACCACGCCGGGCAACCCCGCCGAGCCCAACCCCGACAACCGCGTGCAGCTCGACCCCGCCGCGCGCAACCCGCCCAACAATGGCGGGTGCAGCACCGGGACCTGCGTCGACGCGATGCGCGGCCCCGGCGCGTACACGATCAACCGCGGCACCTACACGGCCTCGCAGAACTCCTTCAACATCGCCTTCGGCCTCCGCTTCTGAGCCTCACGCCGCGCTGGTGGCGTCGTCGATGCTGCCCTGCATCCACCACCGGCGCGTGCGCTCCCAGCGCTCCCACGCCAGCTCCGCGTCCACCAGCGCGTCGAGGTCCTGATCGGTGATCATCACCGCGCCCTCGTCGCCGTTGTCGTTGGCCCCTGCACCCATCGAGATCGTCACGCGCTTCGTCATGCGGGCGACTCTGCGCGCGGCGCCTTGGGCGCCTCCAATCCCTGACAGGAATGTGTGACGTATCCTGTCAGCGGTGCGCGGATGACGCGGGGATCGCGAGCGTCGCGAGCTGCGGGGCGTGGTCGGAGAGGCCGTAGAACGGCGAGCCGCGGTCGTCGAAGTGCGCGGTGTCGCGCATGTCGAGAAAGCGCACGCCGTTGGCGCCGAACACGTGGTCGAGGTGCATGCGCAGGCGGAGGAAGCCCGCCGTGGCGAAGCCGTCCCGGCGCAGCGGGTTGATGATCCCCGCGGCGGCCTGCGCGCTCTCCCACCCGTGGGCGTCGACGAGCTCGCGGTACACCGGGGTGGCGGGCGCGGCGTTGAAATCGCCCATCACCACCAGGGGCTCGTCGCCCGCCCCGTCGCGCACGAAGCGGGCGAGGGAGCGGGCCTCGGCGAGTTGGTTGGGCCCGAGGCCCATCTTCGCCGACTCGTCCCAGAATTCCTTCGCGAAGACGGAGGGCAGCGAGAGGTGGGTGTTGAACACGTGCAGCGGCTCTGTGCCGCCGCGCTGGGTGACGCGCACGTGCGCGCAGATGCGCGACTGCTTCAGCCCGCGGAGCTGCGCGACGTGGTGCGTGATCGCCTGCGGCGCGTCGGCGTTGTGCGCGGTGACCTCGACCGCGCGGGTGTTGACCAGCACCGCGAGGCCCGTGGTGTACATCGGCCAGCGCGCGGGCCCGTAGGTGTGCGCGCGAAAGTACAGGGCCTCGTAGGGGCACGCGCCGCCCCAGGCCTGCGACAGCGCGTCCATGAAGGCCTCGAGCTGCGTCTCGCCGCGGCGCTTGCGGGCGGCGATGTTGGCGCGCAGGGAGCTCGTCTCGACCTCCTGCAGGCAGATCACGTCGGGCGCGGGGTCGAGGGCGGCGATGCCGCGCGCGATGCCCAGCTTCGAGCGCCGGGTGCTGGCGAGGCCGCGCAGCGCGTGGCCGAAGTAGCGGACGTTGTAGCTCATGACCCGCAGGCGCGCGCTCATCAGCGCGAGAGACTAGCGCCGAAGGGCGCGCCGCAGGGGAGGGAGGGGCGAGATCAGTGACGGCGGTGGCGGCGGTGACGGCGGCCGTGACGGCCCCCGCTCTCCTCCGCCGGGGCGGCCTCAGGCGCGGCGGCGGCCGGGGTGCCCGCGGCGACGCCGCTGGCGCCCACGCAGCGACCGGCGGGCTGCTCGGGGCTCACGATGACGAACTGCACGCGGCGGTTCGCGTCACGCGCGCGGCGCGAGCTGCCCTGCTCCAGGGGACAGTCGGGGCCGAAGCCGTGCGAGACCAGGCGGCTCTCGGCGACGCCGTGCTGCATGAGGTACTGCCGCACCGAGTTCGCGCGGTCGTTGGAGAGCGTACGGTTGCGGTCGGCGGAGCCGCGGTCGTCGGTGTGGCCCTGGATGTCGATCTGCCCGATCTGCTGCAGCGCCGCGAGGATGGACGACACGGCGTCGAGCACGTTGAAGCTCCGCGTGCCGGTGATCTCCGCCGAGTTCGTGCGGAAGTTCACCTGCTGCAGGATGCGGATCTGCGTGCCGGTGCTCTCGGCGAGGGCCTGGCCGTCGGGGCAGCCGTCGGTGTCGTCGCGGCCGTTGAAGGTCTCGGGCTGGTCGGGGCAGCGGTCGGCGTCGTCGAGGATGCCGTCGCTGTCGCGATCGCGCTGCGGGCAGCCCGCGCGGTTCGGGTCGGGGCGGGTGCCCTGGGGCTCCGACGGGCACTGGTCGACGGGGTCGAGCACGCCGTCGGCGTCCTGGTCACCCGCGGGGCAGCCGCGGCGGCTGGCGTCGGGGGTGGCGCCCTGGGGCTCGGTGGGGCACTGGTCGTCGCTGTCGAGCACGCCGTCGCCGTCGCGGTCGGTGGCGCGGAGCGGGCAGCCGAAGCGGTCGGGGTCGGGGCGGGTGCCCGCGGACTCGTCGGGGCACTGGTCGCGCTCATCGCTCACGCCGTCGCCGTCGCGGTCGCTCAGCGGGCAGCCCGTGCGGTTCGGGTCGGGGGTGGACCCCTGGGGCGTGTCAGGGCAGACGTCGTTGTTGTCGTTCACGCCGTCGCTGTCACGATCGCCCGGGCCCGACTCGTTGGGCGCGCCGCGGAAGGTGAGCGACAGGCCGCCCGAGAACATCATCGCGTCGGAGTTGGGGTTGTTCGCCCCCATCGCGATCACGGCGGCGTTCTTCTCCTGGAACACGTGCCCGTAGCGGAGCACCGGGCCGATGCCGAGCCACGGCGCCGCGCGGAACTCGAAGCCGATGCCGGCGTCGAGGTAGAAGCGCGAGTCGCTGCCCGTGAACGAGTAGCCCGCGTTGGCCGACACGAAGAAACGCCCCACGCGGCCCACCTGGGGCTCGAAGTGCAGGCCGAGGATCGGGGCGAGGGAGCGGCCCATGTCGCCCGTGAGCCCGTTGCGCTGGCGCACTGCGGCGTTCGCGGGGAACCACCAGCTCGCCACGCCCACCTGGATGGCGAGCGCGTCGACGAGGCTCACGGCGAGCCGGGCGGAGCCCTGGATCGCCACCCCGTCGAAGCCGAGCGTGGTGCGCTGGTGCTCGGAGATCATCATGCCCGCGCCGCCTTCGAGGCGCAGCGCAAAGCGCGCGAGCACCTGGGCGTCGGCGTCGGGGGCCGCGGTGACGGTGATCAGCGCGGCGATCAGCCCCGTCGCCTTTGCGGCGGTTCGGATGGAACGGTCGTTCTTCATATCAAGTCCTCACTCGACAGCGCCTCGGATCGTGTACCGGGAGGCGGCGACGCTCCTCCCGCTGCTTCTCTCGCGTCACGCCCCTCTGGGTGGACGCCACTGCGCGCACGATACCCGAGTCTCCCCGGGAAAATCACCTTCTCAATGCAGGCCCACGGATCCCTCCGCGGGAACTTGACGCGCCTCAACCACCGCAGGGGAACTCCAGGCGCACGGCCCCGCCGCCGCGGGCGGCCTCCTCGCACGCCGGGCCGTTGAGGGTGAACTCCCCAGATTCACGGCGTTCCCAGGCGAACCCGTCGACCCGCGTGGGGTCCTCCTCCCACCCGCGCGCCCCCACCCTGACCGTCACCCGCGCGCCCTCAGGCACGGGGTTGGTGACGAAGCGGCAGCGCACCAACGAGGTGGTGATCGCCCGGAAGTTCGTGATGAAATCACTGGCGTCTTCGGCCCGGTAGTACCGCGTGCCCCTGAGGGCGAGGGGACGCGCGCGGCCGCCCGCGACCGCGAGGTTGTTCATCACCGCCACGTCCGACCCCGTGCCGATCACGAAGGTCGGCACATCCCGCGCGGCGAGTTCGCCGAGGAGCGAGACCGTGCGCGCCTCGTCGAGGCACGAGAGGTTCCCCCGGCTGCCGAGGCACCCGCGGCCGTTGGTGCACACGCAGGTGCGTGCGTCGAGGGTGGGGTTGCAGTTCGGGCCGCCGTCGGTCGTGAGCACCACGTAGCGCCCGCGCAGCGACCCCAGCGGCGGATTCGCCGAGTAGTAGTTCGACGCCACGCGCAGCGCGTCCCAGGTGGGGGTGCCGCCGCCGAGGGAGGCGCCGCGCAGGGTGGACATGATGTTCGTGGCGTTGAGCGCCCGGGGCGAGAGCGAACTCTGCGTGGGCGCCGCGCAGGCCGTCGCCGAGAGCGAGCCCGCGTTGGGGTAGAGCACCAGGCCCGTCCAGAGCTCCCGGTCGACCGAGGGGAGCACCTGTGCGAGGGCCGAGGTCATCGCCTCCCAGCGCGTGATCCCGCTGGGCGTGCGGTCGGCCATGCTCCCCGAGCGGTCGATGACGAAGAGCACCTCGGCGCTGAAGCGCACCACGGGCTGCGTGCGGGGCGCGCACACGTCGGCCGCGTCGCGCGCGTCGACGACGTCGCCCGCATCGACCACATCGACGACATCGCCCGCGTCCGAGGCGTCGGAAAGCCCGGCCGCGTCGGGCGTCGGCAGCAGCAGCCCGGTGCGGGCGCCGCACGCCGCGGTCAGGGTGAGCAGGGCGATGGGGACCCACGGGCGCATCGGGCGAGGGTAGTCCCTCTCGCGCGCGGTGCACAGCGCCGCCCTTGCGCGCCGCGGCCGGGTGGTGCACTCCCTCCGCCCCGTGCGCGAACGCCCCCTCCTCGCCCTCTCGCTCGCCTCCCTCTTGAGCGCCTGCGCCGGTCGCTACGCCCCGGCGCCGCGATGCCCCGCGCCCCCAGCGGCGACCGCGTCGGTGACCTCACCCGCGATGCGCGACAGCGAGAGCGTGCCCGTGGGCGACGCCCCGCGCCTCGGCCCCGCGTCGGCGCCCATCACCGTGGTGGTGTTCAGCGATTTCGAGTGCCCGTACTGCGCGCGGGGGCGCTCGTTGATCGCCGACCTGCGGGCCCAGTTCGAGGGCGACGTGCGCGTGGTCTGGCGGAACTTTCCGCTGCCCGGGCACCGCCACGCCCGACCGGCCGCCGAGGCCGCCATGGAGGTCCGCGCGCAGCGGGGCGACGCCGCGTTCTGGCGCTACCACGACATCCTCTTCGCGCATCAAGAGACCCTCGAGATCGACGACCTCGTGCGCTTCGCCGAGATGGTGGGCGCCGACGGGGCGCGCCTGCGGGCGGCGCTCGACGAGGGCGCACACCGGTCCGCGGTGGACGGCGACATCGCCCTGGGCACGCGCCTCGGGGTCGACGGCACCCCGGCCTTCGTGGTGAACGGCACCCTCATCGCGGGCGCGCAGCCGTACCCCGTGTTCGAGGCCCTCGGCGTCGCCGTGCTGCGCCGCGCCGCGGAGATCTCCAACCCCGCCGACGTGTATGCGGTGATGACCGCAGACCCCCTCGCCGCGCCGCCCCCGCCGCGCCGCGCGTCGCGCCCCGCGCGGGAGCCCTGGGAGCCCGTGCACGACGCGCCGGTGCCTGCCACCGCGCCGAGCCTTGGGCCCGCCACCGCGCCCGTGGTGCTGCAGGTGTTCAGCGATTTCGAGTGCGGCTTCTGCGCGCGCCTGCGCCCGACCCTGGAGGCCCTGCGGGAGCGCTTCAACGGGCAGCTCCGGGTGGTGTGGCGGGACCTCCCGCTGGAGCGCCACGCGAACGCCCTGCGGGCGGCGGAGGCCGCGCGAGAGGTCCGCGCGCAGCGGGGCGACGCGGGCTTCTGGCGCTTTCACGACGCCCTCTTCGCGCACCAGGACGCCCTCGAGGTCGACGACCTCGCGCGCTACGCCGCGGAGGTGGGCGCCGACCCCCGACGGCTCCGCGCCGCGCTCGAGGACCATCGCCACGAAGCCCTCGTGCGGGCCGACATCGCCGCCGCGCAGGCCACGGGGATCCGTCTGGGCACCCCCATGGCACTGCTCAATGGCCACGCCATCGTGGGCGCGCGACCCCTCGAAGAGTTCATCCAGCGGGTGCAGTCCCTCCTCCCGCAAACCCCATGACGCGCCGCGCTGGGATTGGTGTCCAATCCTGTTGGACAAGGGTCCAATCTCGATTTCCCGGGAAATCCCGTTGAACCTGGGATGCCGGGCTGGACGGTGAGTCCAACGGCACACGCCAGATCCCACCATTCGGGCGCCCTCCACCCTGGCACGTCGCCTGCTTAACGCTGGGCACCCCCGACGACCTCCTAAACGCCCTTTCCAGAGGGCAAAGGGATTCGTCGGATATCACCCCCTCACAAGCGAGAACCACCATGGCCGAGACAGTACACCTCTACCTCAAGGCGAACGGCACGGACATCAAGGGCGACAGCACGCAGACGTCGCTCAACCGTGAGAACTCCATCGAGTGCCTGTACTTCGAGCAGGCCGTGAAGACCGCGCGCGAGGCGGGCTCGGGCATGGCCACGGGCCGCCGTCAGTACGAGCCCCTGCTCATCCGCAAGCGCATCGACAAGGCCTCGCCGCTGATCTCGAAGGCGCTCGCCGAGAACACCGTGATCGAGGGCGTCTTCAAGTTCTTCCGCCCGAACCCCACGGGTGACGGCACCACCGAGCAGTTCTTCACCGTGCAGGTGAAGCAGGGCCGCGTCTCGTCGCAGAAGCTCTACGTGCCCGACACCATCGTGCCGGCCACCTCGACCGAGCCCCCCCTGGAGGAGGTCACCTTCGTGTTCCACACCATCTCGTGGACCTTCACGAACGGCGGCGTGACGCACGAGGACACCTGGGACCAGAACCGCTGATCGCGGTCTCACCCCAGCACTGATCCCCAACGAGGGGAGCGCTTCGAGACCGCAAGGTCCGGGTCGCTCCCCTTGTGTCATTTGGGGGTCGTTCGCGACGCCGTGCCGCTGTTCCCTTCATCCATGACGACAAGGCCGAGCGCCCCATCCTGCAATGCAGGCGGCGATGGCAGACCCGCGCGTCGTCGCACGGGGTGCCCGCGGCGCGTGACGGCATCGACGGCCCGGGCGCGGTGAGCGCCGATCAGCGAAATGTTGAGGGGAGGTGCGAGGCGGGGAGGAGGGGCGGGGCGATCAGGCGCTGGCGTTCTTCACGACGCCTTCGATCTGGCCGAAGAGCGAGTCGTAGGTGTCGCGGCCGGCCTCGCGGATGCGGACGGTCAGCGAGGTCTCCTTCTCGTTGTAGGTCCAGTCCGCGATCATGCCGTCGTGGCCGCGGATGTACCCGCTGTCACCCGACGGAAGCGACCAACGCTTCGCATTGAGCTGCTGGCGAACGCGGTCATAGGAGTCACGCTTCAGCTTCGAGAACGTCTTGGTGTTTGCGGACATGGCGGAACCTCCGGGGGACGCAGGGGGCGGCGGTGGTCTACCACAGCCCCGCAGACGCTGTCATGGTGCGATCCGATCGGCTTTCGATCGGTGCACGGCGGGCCCTCGCAAGACTCGCGCCGACGGGCGAGCGCTATTCGAGCACGCGGTAGAACACATCTCGCTGGGCCAGCGGGAGGGCGCAGCGGGTGAACATCCCGAGGCGTTCGCAGCGGAGGTTGTTCAGCGCCCACTCGCACGGCGCGCTGCGCCAGGGCACCCGGGGATCGGTGCCGCAGACCACCGCCGTAGGTGCGTTGTCGGGGCCCTCGGCGTCGTAGCCCGCGCGCGCGCCGAAGCCTGTGCGAATCCCGTGCACCGCGAGGTTCCACTTGGAGGAGCCGCCGAGGAGCCGGACGGGTTGGCAGCCCGACCACACATAGGCGATGTCAGCGTCGACGTACTCCACCGGGATCTCCCCCCGGCGCGGCGGGGGCGCGAGGCGGCCGCAGTCGATCTCGTTGGGGTTGTAGCCCCCGGCCCAGCGCCGCTCGGAGGGCTGCACCTCGACGATGAAGCGATGGCGGATGAAGGCCTCGCGCCAGGCCCACCCCGACCCTCCGCTGGCGAGCATCACCCCCAGCGCGAGCAGCCGCGGGATCCACGCGCCCCGGGCGGAGGCCAGCAGCCACGCCGCGCACACGGGCGCGAGCAGCATGCACGCGGTGATGAATCGGTGACCCTCGTCGGGGGACTTGTTCACCTCCACCCGCAGCGCCGCGACCGTCGACATCGCCGCGAGCAGCGAGAAGAAGACCGCGGCGGCGACCGGGCCCCGTCGGCGCGTCCAGAGCGCGGTGAACACCGCCACCGCGGCGCCCGCGAGCTGCGGGAAGTAGTCGCGGCGCAGCACGCGGTAGAACGCCTCGCGGTCGGTGAGGGCCACGGGCTCGTCGAAGAGCTTGAGGTGCCGCCAGTCCACGAGCTCGACGTATGAGGCCGCGCCGCCGAGCCCCAGCGACGCGTCGAAGCCCGCGCTCACCACCGGCAGGAGCGCGCCGAAGGCCAGTGCCTTCCAGATCCCGTCGCGCCACCGCCCGCCGAGGGCGCCGGGCACGAGCAACGCCGTCAGGCCCAGGGTCGCGGCGAGCAGCGCGTGCGAGGCCTCGTCGCAGAGCGACAGCGCCGAGGCCGAGGAGAGCAGCGCGAGGGTGTGGCTGCGGGCCTCTGCGCCCCGCGGCGACGTGCGCGCGGCGTTGGCCATCGCGAGGAACGCCGTCACGATGCAGTAGCCCGCCACCGCGACGTGCGGGCGGTACGCGATGGAGGGGAAGGGGAGGTACGAGTGGCCGCAGAGCTTCGAGGAGTCCATCTCCTGGAGCAGCTCCCGCAGCGGTGCGTGGGTGAGCACGAAGGGGCTCGCGAACATCGCCGCCCAGGCGCCGAGGAGCCCCGCCGTCGCGCCGAAAATCCCGCGCGCCACGCGCCACGCGCCGCGCCCGTGATCCGCCGCGAGGTAGCACCCCGCCGCGAGGGTCGTGGCGAGGAGCGCAAGGTACAGGTCGTGGGAGAGCGAGAGCGCGCGCGACGACGTGATGCGGTGCAGCGAGAGGCTCTGCAGCATCGCCGCGACGGCGTCGCCCAGGTAGTGGTAGCGCAACGCCGCGCGGGGCAAGAAGACGTTGTCGAAGGGGGCGCGCTGCGCGCCGAGCGACGAGACCAGGGGGATGTGCCAGTCGCGGTCCCACATCGCGAGGGGGAACGAGAGCTTGTGGAAGCAGAACTCCGTGAGGGCCACGCTGGCGACGCCCAGGAGCACCAGGGGCGCGGGCGCGCGGAGGGTCAGGGCGCGTTGTCGATGGGCGACGAGCATCGCGACGACCCACAGCCCGCGGGAGACCCACACCGCGTCGCGCAGCGGGACGAGCCGGGCGATGAGCAGCACCCCGAGGGCGTCGAGCGCGAGGGCCGACGCGGCGTCGAGGTACCGCGAGAACGCGCCGCGGGCAGGGCCCATGGCGGCCCCCGCGACCGCGGGCAGGAGGAACAGCAGGACCCCGAGGGTCGAGGCGGCAAGCACGGGAGGGATCAACGCGACGTCTCTGCGCGAGGTGTCGACGATTCCCCGGCTCGCGGTCAAGGCTCCGCGGCGCAGGGGTCCGCGGGGTCGGGGCGGCGCAGGGGCGTGGGGTCGCGCACCGTGACGCTCTCGCCCCACGTCGGCAGCACCGCGCAGGCGACGCGTCGGGGCGCGCGCTCGCCCTCGGGCGTGCCCCACGCTTCGACGCGATAGCGCTCGCCCGGCGGGAGGTTCACCACGAGCCACTGGCCGTTGAAGTTCGTCGTGCGCTGCGCGCGCTCCGGTCGATGCACCACGTTGGTGTACGCCACACCCGGGCCGCTGGCGCCCAGCGCGACCTCGCCCCCGTCGGCCCGGAACACCCGCATCGTCGCGTACTTCAGGGGCTCCCCCGCGCAGTCGCGGACCACCCCCATGCCCTGCGCGGCGCTGGCGTCGACGGCGAGGCCCGCGTTCTGGGGCATGTAGCGCCGGGTCGACTCGGAGATCGAGACCAGCCGCAGCGTCGCCCCGTCGCGCGGCGGGACCACGTCGAAGGTCACCGCGTGCGTGGGGTTCAGCGCCTCGTTCGCGCCCCGTCGCGCCGCGAGGGTCTCGACCCGCAGGACCGCGCCGGCCGTGCCCCGGAGCGACGCGCGGCCCTGGCCGTCGGCCGTGACCTCGAGGCATCCCGGGAGCGCGCACGACCCCACCGCGGTGTCGCCGAAGTACGCCCGTAGCACCTGACCGGGCACCACGGACTCCAGCTGAAAGTCACGCACCTCGATCGCGAAGGTCGAGCCGTCCTCGCTGGCGGGGAGCGGTCCGCGCTGACCGAGGCAGCGGAGGTCGGGCGCGCGCTCGGGCGCGTCGAAGGCCGTCTGCACCCGCAGCGGTGTCGGTGCCGGGGCGTCGACCGTGACCCCGTCGGCGACGTCGATCCCAGGGGTGTCGACCGCGGAGAGTTCTCCCGGCACGTCTGTCGCGGCGTCGGCGCCCGGAGCGCCTGCGGAGCTGCACCCGGAGGCAACAGCGCACAGCGAAGAGAGGAGGAGAATGATTCGGCCTGGGCGAGCGTGCACGAGGATCCTCGGTGCGCCCGGTGTGGGGTGTCAGCGCAGGATCTTCGCGGGATCTCACGACGACGGGGCGCCGCGGGGGTGCGCTTCAATGCCCGTGCCGCCTTCGGGAGACCGTGACATTTCCGCGGCGTCGCGGATATAACCCCCCGCGCGCGACGCGCCCGGACACGAAGAATGAAACAGGTCGACAAACTGGTCGCGCACCTCGTTCGCTTCGCCGCCGACGCGGTCATCGCCACGTCGGGGTCCCCCGTGGTGGTTCGCAGCACGGCGGGCGACAAGACCTCCAACCAGGTGCTGGACCACGCGGCGATCGTGACGCTGGTGCGCGAGGTGCTGCCGTCGGCGTGTGAGGCCGAGCTCCGTGCGGGGGCGCCGGTGCGCTTCGTGTACGCGGGCGCGCCGAGCGGCGTCGCCACCCTGGAGGTCACCCCGGGGGCCACGGCGTGGCGGGTGAAGATCCTGCCGGGCGCCACCGCGGGGCTGCCGCGCACCCCGACCGACGAGGCGCCGGAGCCCGCGGGCATCGACCGGCTGCTGCGCCTGATGACCCGCCGAGGGGCCAGTGACCTGCACCTCTCGGTGGGGTGTCCGCCGCTGGTGCGGCTGCACGGGGAGATCCTGGCGCTGGAGTCGGCCTCGCCGCTCACCGACGCGGCGCTGCGCGCGATGCTCATGGAGGTCACGCCGCCGCGCAACCGCGAGGAGTTCGAGCGCCGCCGCGACACCGACTTCGCGCACGAGATCCCGGGCGTGGCGCGCTTTCGCGTGAACCTCTTCATCGACCGCAACGGCATCGGCTCGGTGATGCGGCGCATCCCCTACGAGATCCTCTCGGCCGAGAAGCTCGGGCTGCCCGCGTCGATGCTCGAGTTCTGTGAGCTCACCAAGGGGCTGGTGCTGGTGACCGGGCCCACCGGGTCGGGCAAGAGCACCACCCTCGCGGCGCTCATCGACCGGGTGAACGCCTCGCGCGACGAGCACATCATCACCATCGAGGACCCCATCGAGTTCGTGCACCCCGACAAGCGCTGCCTCATCAGCCAGCGCGAGGTGCGCGTGCACACCGAGGGCTTTCGGCACGCGCTCCGCGCGGCGCTGCGCGAGGACCCCGACGTGGTGCTGGTGGGCGAGATGCGCGACCTCGAGACCATCGAGATCGCCATCGAGACCGCGGAGACGGGCCACCTGGTGTTCGGCACCCTGCACACGAACACCGCGCCGAGCACCGTCGACCGGATCATCGACCAGTTCCCCGCCGACCGTCAGCCGCAGATTCGCACGATGCTGTCGGAGTCGCTCAAGGGGGTGGTCTCGCAGACCCTCTGCAAGCGCATCGGGGGCGGCCGCGCGGCGGCGTACGAGATCCTCACGGGCACCACCGCGGTGTCGAACCTCATCCGCGAGGGCAAGACCTACCAGCTCTACGGGCAGATGCAGTCGAGTCGTAACCTCGGCATGGTGACCATGAACGACTCGCTCTTCGACCTTGTGCTCACGGGCGTCGTCGACCCCCGCGACGCGTACGTGAAGTCGATCCACAAGGCCGACTTTCGAACGCTCCTGGCCAACGCCGGGATCAGCCTCCCGGAGCTCTGACCGTGCCGAGCATCGACCGCTTCGTGCAGCACCTGCTCCGCGTCGACGCCGCGTCGCTGGCGCTGAGCTCCAACGGCCCGGTGGTGGCGCGGCTCTCCAACGGCGTCGAGAAGACCTCGACGCAGACCGTGGAGCACGCGCTGCTCGTGGCCTCGGTGCAAGAGGTCGCGCCCCCGGCCGCGCAGTCCGACCTTCGCCTCGGCCGCCCGACGCGCTTCGTGCACCCCGCCGACGCCCCGCAGGTGACGGTCGACGTGCAGCCCGTGCCGGGCGCGTGGCGCGTGCTGCTCACCCCCATGCGCGCCTCGGTCACCGCCGACCGGCTCACCGCGCGGACCGGTCCGGAGCTCCCCGCCCCGCCGGTGGCCGCGACGCGGTTCCGCAACACCGGGGCCCGCTCGCTGAGCGGCGAGTCGCTGATCGAGGCGCCGCCCGCGCGCGCTTCGCAGGCCGCGCCGGTGGTCTCCTCCCCGCCGGCCGCCGCGCCGCTCGCGTCGATCCCGCCTCCCGCGGAGGTGATGCCGAAGGTCGCGCTCATTGTCGGCGAGGTCCCGGCGGGGCCCATGGACCGCGGGCCCATCGACCGGCTGCTGCGGGTCATCACCGAGGTCGGCGCGAGCGACCTGCACCTCGTGTGCGACCGCCCGCCCATGATGCGCCTGCACGGCGAGATCGCGCGCTTGCCCGGGGAGCACCCGGTGCTGCGGCAGGCCACCATGAAGGCGCTGCTGCTCTCGACGATGAGCGACGACGCGCGCCTGACCTACGCCGCGCGGAACGACGTCGATTTCGCCTACGAGATCGAAGGGGTCGCGCGCTTTCGCGGCAACGCCTTCGTCGACCGACGGGGCTGCGCGGGGGTCTTTCGGCGCATCCCGGTCGACATCGTGAACGCCGACGCGCTCGGCATCTCCAAGCACCTGCTCGACCTGTGCAACCTCTCCAAGGGCCTGGTGCTGGTCACGGGGCCCACGGGGTCGGGCAAGAGCACCACCCTCGCGGCGCTCATCGACCGCATCAACGCCACGCGGCGGGACCACATCATCACCATCGAGGACCCCATCGAGTTCGTGCACAAGAACAACTGCTGCCTGGTGAACCAGCGCGAGGTCGGCGTGCACACCGACGGGTTCAAAGACGCCCTGCGCGCGGCGCTGCGCGAGGACCCCGACGTGGTGCTCGTGGGCGAGATGCGCGATCTCGAAACCGTGGCCATCGCCATCGAGACCGCGGAGACGGGCCACCTGGTCTTCGGCACGCTGCACACCCGCACCGCGACGAACACCGTCGACCGGATCATCGACCAGTTCCCCGCCGAGCGTCAGCCGCAGATTCGCACGATGCTCTCGGAGTCGCTCAAGGCCGTGATCTCGCAGACGCTCTGCAAGAAGATCGGCGGCGGCCGCGTCGCCGCGCACGAGGTGCTCTTCGTGACGCCCGCGGTGGCGAACCTCATCCGCGAGGGCAAGAGCTACCAGCTCTACGGCGTGATGCAGACCTCGAAGCAGTTCGGGATGCAGACGCTCAACGACGCCCTCGGGGAGCTCGTGCGCAGCGGCCGCATCGACGTGCGCGAGGCCTGGGCCAAGGCCATCAACAAGCAGGAGCTGCGCACGCTCTTTCAGCAGCAGGGCATCCCCCTGCCGCGCGACCTCGCCGCGAAGGAGGCCTAGTGTCGCTGCTCACCCCCGCGCGCGTCGCCGCGCAGGCCGAGATGCTCGGCAACCGCGTCGCCAAGCGGTTCCACCACCTGCACCCGCGCATGGAGCGCGAGGGCGTCGGCGCGTTTCGGCTCTACGACCGCGACATCCCCGAGGTGCGCGCGGTGGTCGACTGGTACGAGGGGCACGTGCTGCTCACGGAGTACGCCCGCACCCAGACCGACGCGGTGCCCGACTGGCTCGGCGCCATGGCGCGCGGCGTCGCGAAGTCCCTCGGGCTGCCCGAGTCTCGCGCGCACGGCGGCGGGCGCGGGGCGCCGCGCGCGGAGGGAGGCGGCGAGCGCGTGACCGTGCGCGAGGGCGCGATGCGCTTTCTCGTGGACCTCGACGACCCCCTCGACGGGGCGCTGCGCCTCGAACACCGCCTCACCCGCGCGCGCGTGCTGCGCGAGGCCGCGGGGCGCCGCGCGTTGATCCTCTTCGGGCACACCGGGGCCTTCACCGTCGCCGCGGCGAAGGGCGGCGCGACGTCGACGGTCACGGTGGACCTCTCGGGCAGGTCCCTCGACCGGGCGCGGGAGAACCTCACGCTGAACGCGGCGGCACCCGGCGCGCACGTCACCCGTCGCGAAGACGCCGTGTGGTTCCTGCGCGACGAGGCGTCGGCGGGGCGGCGGTATGACCTCGCGGTGCTCGACGCGCCGACGGTCTCCGCCCGCGGCGGCGTGCAGGGCATCGAGGTGCAGCGCGACCACCGCGCCCTCATCGACGCCACCCTCGCGGTGCTCGCGCCGGGCGGTGTGCTGTTCTTCGCCACGAGCCACCCCCGCTTCGCGCCGCAGCTTGAGGGCCTCGCGGCGAAGGAGCTCACCGCCGAGACGCTCCCCGAGGACTACCGCGGCCGCACCCCGCACCGGCTCTGGCGCATCACGGCGTAGCGCCCGACGCGTCGAGGGCGCGCAGCAACGCCAGGTCGCGCTCGGTCACGAAGTTGATCACCACGCCCTTGCGCCCGGCGCGGGCGGTGCGCCCCACGCGGTGGAGGTACGCGTCGCGCTCCTGCGGGAGGTGGTAGTTGATCACCCGCCCGACGTGAGGGACGTCGATCCCCCGGGCGCCGAGGTCGGTGGCGACGAGGAGATCGATCTCGCCGTCGCGGAACGCGCGGAGGTTCTTGCGGCGCTCGAGGCGGTCCATCTCCCCGCGGTAGACCACGCACTTGCGCTCGAGCAGCGCGAGCTGCGCGACGATCTCGTCGCACTGCGTGCGGGTGTTGGCGAAGATCAGGGTGCTCCCCGTGAACTTCTCCGCGAGCACCTCGCGCAGCAGCGGCGGACGCTTGCCGTTGATCACCTCGCGGTTCACCGTGGTCAGCGTGGGCACCACCTTGTGGCTCCCCTCGCTGCGAATCACCTCGGCCCCCGCGAAGCGCCGCCGGATCAAGCCCTGGATCGCCGCGGGCACCGTGGCCGAGAACAGCGCGAGCTGACGCGCGGGCGGGCAGGCCGCGACGATGCGGTCGGCCGTGGGGAGAAAGCCCGGGTCGAGCATCTGGTCGACCTCGTCGAAGACCAGCGTGCGCACGTCGCCGAGGTCGATGTGCTTGCGATCCAGCAGCATCAGCGCCCGCCCGGGGGTCGCCACCAGCACCTCGAAGGGGCCCGCGACGTTGCGGCGCGCCACGACCAGCGTGGAGCCGCCGAGGGCGGTGCGCACACGCAGCCGCGTGGTGTGCGTGAGCTGCTTGAAGACCTTGCTCACCTGCTCGCCGAGCTCTCGCCCCGGCACGATCACCACGGCGCGGGGGCGCGACTCCTCCATCACCGCCTCGCCCTGCGCCTCCAGCGATTTCAGCGTGTGCAGGATCGGGAGCACATACGACAGGGTCTTGCCGCTGCCGGTCTCGGCGACGCCCACGACCGAGCGCCCCTCGCACAGCGCGGGGATCGCGCGCTGCTGGATCTCCGTGGGCTGCGTGTATCCGAGCTCGCGCAGCGCGTCGAGCAACGAGGGGAGGAGGTGGAACGCGGCGAACCCGCCGGCGGGAGACTCGGTCATGCGCTGACCATCGCACGAACCCGCGCCCCCACGGCCGCGGATTCACCCGACGGCCGCGGCGCGCTCGCTCAGAACCGCAGCGCGCAGCCCCCGCCGAGGAGCCCCGGCGCGCACACCAGCGTCGTGCGCGGGGGGGCGCCGGACGACGTGAGCAGCAACACCGCGCCCACCACCGAGAGCACCGCGCCCGTGGCGAGGGTGCCGATCGCGGCGCCGCCGAAGGCCGCGGCCTCGCCGTGCAGCGAGGTGCAGGCCGCGCCCCCGAGCGCCACGCCGTCGCGCTCGGAGCACTGCATCGCGCCGTAGTTGTTGAAGTCGTTGGCGCGCGCATCGCGGAGCCCGAGCAGCACCGCGCCCGCGACGAGCGAGGCCCCGCCTACGCCCACGAGGGCCCATCCGACGCGGGGCGCCACGGGCGAGGGGGTCACGGTGATGGGCGATGCAATCACGGGCGGTGTGACCACAGCCGGTGGGACCACGTGTGGTGCAATCACGGGCGGTGTGACCACGGGCGGTGTGACCACGGCCGGTGGGACCACGGGTGGCGGGTCGGGCGGCAGCGGGCGGAGCTCCACCTGCTCACGCGCCACCGCGCCCGCGGCGATCTCCACGTCCCGGACCACGGTGTACCGCCCTGCGCGACGCACCTCGACGCGCACCACGCCGACCACCAGCGGCGCGGGCTCGGTCATGGGCAGCGTCGCGATGCGCTCGCCGTTCACCATGACCTCCGCGCCCGCTTCGCCCCCCAGCACCTGCAGCGCGCCGACGTGCTGCTCGATCGCGCGGAGGTCACCCTCCAGGCGCGCGCGCCGCGCGTTGACCCACGGGTCGCTGCGCTCGGCGAGGCCTGCGCGGAGGTCCTCGCGGGCGGCCAGCCAGCGGCCGAGGGCCTGCTCGGCCCACGCGATCTGCACCCGCAGCCGCGGCGCGTCACACGTGGGCCTCGCGGCCTGAAAGCGCGCGAGCGCCTCGGCGTCGCGGCCGACGCGTCGCAGTTCGACGCCGTCGTGGATCGCCGCGGCGCATGGATCTCCCTGCGCAGCAACGAGATGCGCGCAGCAGGTCAACGCCGCCATGACGGCGAGGGCGCTACTCTTCAATGGGCGCTCCGTTCGCGCCAACGGCGCGCGCTGGCGCGGCGCTGGGACGCGGGCGCAGGGGGCGGAGGGCACGCGGCGCCGCTGCGGGCGCAAGGGGCGTGGGCGCGGCGGTCGGCGCCTCGGGCCGCGCGGCGGGGCTCGTCGTGGCGGGAGGATCCGGCGCGACCGGCGTGTTCGTGTGCGCGGCCAGCGGTGTGATCGGCACCGGCGTGGCCGTCGTCGCGCGCGGACGCAGCGCAAACGCCGCGACGCCGACCAGCACCGCGACCGCCGCGACGGCCACCGCGGCCACGCCCCGGGGGCGCAGCATGGGCACCTCCAGGATCGTCGCAGGACCTTGCCGCGCAGGCGCTTCGGTCGAGATCGGGGCGGCGGGCGCCGTCGCATCAGGCGCCCCAAAGACCGCGGACCACCGCGCGCGATCGGGCTCCGCGGCGATGGGGAGCAGCGCCTGGGCGAGCGCGGCGACGGATTCGAAGCGCGCGTCGGGGGAGACGGAGAGCGCGCGCTCCACGAGGTCGACGAGGGCCCTGGGCGCGTCGGTCGACAGGGGCTCCCGCTCCCCGGCGGTGATCGCGCGCATCACGAGGTACAGCGACGCGCCGACGAAGGGGCGGCGGCCCGCGGCGCACTCGTAGAGCATCGTGCCGAGCGCGAACTGGTCGCTCGCGGGGGTCACCGCGTGGGCGCCGAGCACCTGCTCGGGGGACATGTACCAGCTCGTGCCCAGCGTCGCCGCGCTCGCCGTCAGACCCTCGGGCGCGCCCACGTGGGTGAGCTTGGAGATGCCGAAGTCGAGCACCTTCACCACCTCGTCGCCGAGGGGCGAGCGCGCGAGGAAGATGTTCGCGGGCTTGAGGTCGCGGTGCACGATGCCCGCGCGGTGGGCGGCGTCGACGGCGGCGCACACCGGGAGCATCACGGCGGCGATGCGCGCGGGGGCCATGGGGCCGCTGCGCAGGAGGTCCTCAAGCGACTCGCCCTCCAGCAGCTCCATCACGAGGAAGAGGTCGTTGCCCTCGGCGGCGAAGTCCGACACGTCGACCACGTGGGGATGGCGCAGCTTCGAGGCCGCCACGCCCTCGCGGGCGAAGCGGGCGCGCACCTGGGAGCGCGCGGCGAACTCGGGCCGCAGGAGCTTCAGCGCGACGCGCTTGTCGAGGTCGCGGTGGGTGGCCTCGTACACCTCGCCCATCCCTCCGCAGCCGATGCGGCGCACGAGGGTGTAGCGGCCGAGCGTCGTGCCCGCCGGGCGCGAGGGGGGCGCCGGCGCGTGGGGGTCGTAGGGGAGGGTCTCCTGAGACATGGGGTGCGTCGCGCGCCGGGATGATGGAACCGCATCGGGCATGACGGTGCTCCGACCGACACGTTTCCTGTTCCTGGCCCTCGTGACGGGGTGTGTCGGCTTGCGGCAATTTTCGGGCGACGTGCCCTCTGCCGACGTCGAGGACGTGCGCGGGGCCGGGGATGTCCCGAACGATCTCCTCGATGCGGGCGAGGTCCGGGACGGCAGCCCTCCGGGAGACGCGCCCGACGCGGTGGATGTGTTCGTCGCGCCCGACGCGGTGGATGTGTTCGTCGCGCCCGACGCGATGGATGTGTTCGTCGCGCCCGACGCGGTGGATGTGTTCGTCGCGCCCGACGCGGTGGATGTGTTCGTCGCGCCCGACGCGATGGACGCAGGGGGCGCGTTCGATGCGATGGACGTCGTCGTGCGGCCGGACGGGGGTGACGTCCCCGACGTTGCCGACGTGCCCGGGCGGGTCGACGTCGATCCGGGATCGCTGTCGGCGCCACGTCTTCGGGCGCCGCTCGCCGGGACCTGGATGAGCACCGGGCGGGTGACCTTTCGGTGGTTCCCCGTGCCCGGTCAGGACGCCGACGTCGAGGTGTGTCCCGACGCGCGCTGCACCACCGTCGCCCGGGTGATCCCCGGTGGCGCGCAGGGCAGCGTGGCGGTCCCCGTGGCGCTGGCGCCGGGCACATGGTGGTGGCGCGTGCGGCCCACGAGGGACGGCGTGCGCGGCTTCACCCCGAGCGCCGCGTGGCACTTCGTGGTCGAGGGCCGCGGCACGGCGGCGGCGAGCGCGGTCGGTCTGCTCCTCGACCCCGACGCCGACGGACGGCGTGACCTCTACGTCGGCGCGTGGCGCGCGAGCATGGGCGCGGGTGAGGTGCGCGTGTGGATGCGCACCGCGGACCTCGCGCCGGGCTTTCAGCGCGTGCTCGGGCCGGTCACACAACGCGGTGCGGGGTGGGCCGTGGCGCCCGCCGGGGACCTCACGGGCGACGGCCTCCCCGAGGTCGCGTACAGCGTGATGACCTCACCCAACGAGAACGGCGAGGTCGTGCTGATCCGCGGCAGCCGCGATGGGAGCCAGCGCACGCTCACGGTGCTCAACACCGGCTTCGAGGACCTCACCTACGGCGCCGCCATCGCGGGCCTCGGCGACCTCGACGGCGACGGCTTCGGCGATTTCGCCGTGGGGCGTCCCTCATTCTTCTCGAACCAGGACGGCGCTGTCTTCATCTACAGCGGCGCCGCCGGCGGCCTGCGCGGGTGGGACGGGGTCGGCCGCGCGATTCACACCGCGGTGCTGCGCGGGGCCTCGACCCGCGACAACGCCTTCGGACGTGCGCTCGCGGGCGTCGGTGACCTCGACGGCGATGGCTACGCCGATCTCGTGGTGGGCGCGCCGCCGCGCGAATCCGCCACTCCCGGCGAGGTGTGCGTGTACCGCGGGGGGGCCTCGGGCCTCACCCCGGACCCGTTCCGAATCCCTGCGCCGCAAGGGCTCCCGGCGACCTTCGGCTACACCCTGACCGGCGCGGGGGACCTCAACGGCGACGGCCTCGCCGACTTCGCCGTCTCTGGCGGCACCCGCGCAGACCCGCAGGTGTACGTGTTCTACGGCCGCGCCGAGGGCCCGCGGAGCACGCCCGACGCGGTGCTGCGACCGCCCGAGACCGCGCTGAACTTCGGCAGCACCCTCGCGGGCGTCGGCGACATCGACGGCGACGGGTGGGCCGACCTCGCCGTCGGCGCGCCCATCGGGACCGTCGCGGGACGCGTCTACCTCTACCGCGGCGGCCCTGCGGGGATCGACGGGACGACCCCGTACGCGCTGCGCAGCCCGGAGGCCACCAGCCGCTTCGGCGCCGCGCTGGGCAGCCGCGGTGACGTCGACGGCGACGGCGTTGCCGATCTCGTCGTGGGTGACCCCTCCGTCGACCGTGAGGCCGGGCGCGTCTGGGTCTTTCGCGGCGCCACCGGCGGTGTGGATCCCGTGCGTTGGCGCGCGCTCGATGGCACCGCTGACGGCGAGCGCTTCGGTCAGTCGCTCTGAACCGCCGCGACGGGTGACAGCGGGATCACCGTCGCCGCCTCGAGGATGCCGCGGTTCCAGGCGTCTCCCAGCGTCGAGAGGAAGGGTCCCGGGGGCAGGTCGTCGCGGTGCAGCAGCACCACCAGCAGGCGCGGCGCGTGCTCACCCCCGAGGGCGGCCGCGAGCAGCACCGCGCTGTCGGCGTCGCCCCAGTGCGCGTCGTCGACGATGATCGTCGCGCCGCCTGCGGACGCCTGCGCGAGGGCCCGGCGCCACGCGACGAAGGCCTCGTCGCGGGCCTGCGCGACATCGACCATGGCCGGGAGCTCGGCGCCTCGAAGCCGTCGCCCGAAGGAGGGAAACACCCTTGCGAGGGCGGTGAAGGTGCGGGCGTCGAGGCTCCGCGCGCCTCGGGCGAGCGCGTCGGTGACGGGGTCGAGGGCCTGAAAGGGCACCGCCGCGCGGGGGTGGCAACGGGCCTCGAAGACCCGCTGACCCGCGCCTCGGAGCTCCGACGCGAGGCGCTGCGCGAGGGCCGTGCGACCGACGCCCGCGGGCCCCGTGACGCGCACGAACACCGCGCGGTCGTTCACGCGCGCGGCCGCGGCGTGGAGCGCGGCGAGCTCACCCTCGCGACCCACGAGGGCGGCGATCGTCGTCGAGGGCGCCGTGGAGGGCGGCACCCCGAGGGCGTGGAGCACCTCTGCCGCGACGGGGCGCGCGGCGGGATCGCGCGCGAGGAGGCGCAGCGCGAGGTCCACGAGGTCGTCGGGGAGGTCGCTCATCGCGGGGACGTCGGGCCGCGCGCGCCGCGGGTCGGGCGCGTCTTCGGTGCACTTGCGGTGCATCACGTGGAACGCGCTGCCCCGAAAGGGCCCCGCGCCCGTGAGGGCCTCGTAGAGCATCGCGCCGAAGGCGTACCAATCGCTCGCCGTGGTGGCCTGCTCCCCCCGGGTCTGCTCGGGGGACATGTACCCCGGCGTGCCCACCACCCCGTCTTCGAGCGAGTCGACGGTGGCGTGCTGGGCCCGCGCGACGAGGCCGAAATCAACGATCACCGCGTCGCCCCGCGGGGTCACCACGACGTTCGATGGCTTGAGGTCGCGGTGCAGCCAGCCGGCCGCGTGGAGCGCGGCGACGCCCTGCGCGAGCTGCTCGAAGACCGGGCGGATCTCCTCGGGGCTGAGGGTGATCTGCACGCGCGGCAGCGGGGGCGCGGCGCTCGGAGGGGGCGCGGGGGCGCGCGAGTCGGCGTGGCTCGCGAGCAGGGTCTCCTCCGCGGGCGCCGCGGAGGTGGTGTTGTCGCGGAGCGCGCCGCGGAGCCACGTGCGCAGGTCGATGCCAGCCACGAGGTCCATGGTG
>JBILLI010000373.1:0-7303 GCA_044376155.1 Polyangiales bacterium | reverse complement strand
GCATTGCGCCGCCGGATCCCCAGGAGGTGACGAAGCCGGTACGCATCGACCCGCCGCCGGAGGCCAAGGGGGACATCTTCGCGGAGGTCACGAGGCCCTCGCTGTCGGATCCGCCGAGAGACTCGTGGGGCGCGGTCTTTGACACCCGTCTGCCCGAGCAGGAATCCACCGCGGTGCTCCCCCGGGCGCAGGCCTCGGTCGTTCCCGCGGACGAATCGCCGACGTTGGTGCCGCCGTCCGAGGATCAGGTCGAGACCGTTGGTGCCGCCACCGCCGCGATCTCGTCCTCGTCGCGCCCACCCCCTGCGCCATCCGTACCTCCGCTGTCGGTCCCTCCGCTGCCTCCGCCTGCGGCGCCTGCTGCTTCATCGCTACCGCTGCAGATGGACATGTCTCCTGCGGAGACCATCGAACCTGCGGCCGAGACCGACTTCGACCTTACCTCTGAGCCGCTCGTGCCTGAGGCTGAAGAGCTCCTGGTGGTTGAAGACGTCCGCGCGCCTTCGGCACCGCCCCCGTCGCCGGTGCTCTCGCGGCCGCCGCCTCCGCCTTCGGCGGCCATTCGCGCGAGCGAGCCGTCGATGCCTCCGCTCATGGGCCCGCCGTCTTCGACGCCGGTGCCGATGCTGTCGACGCCGCCGCGATCGCCGGACGAGACCCAGCCCGAGACGCCCGAGCTCGTGCAGCTCGCGACGCTCCCCTCGCTCTTCGATGCGACCGATGACGTGCCGTCGGTGCCTCCCTCCGTCAGCGACGTGGCGAGCCTGCGCCCTGCGGAGAGGCTCGCCGAGGTCACCCACGAACGCGTCCCCGGCGCCGCGCCGCAGCGCTCGGCCTACCCCGAGCTCACGCCCGCCCGGGCCGACACCGTGCTGGAGGACCGCACCCCCGCGTCTCGCAAGGGCGGCCCGATGTGGGCGGTCGCCGGGGCCGTGCTCCTGTTCGTGGCCGCGGGTGCCGCGGGCGGCTGGTGGTACCTGACGCAGCGCGAGGGAATGACCCCGCAGCCTCCGCCCGCCCCCGAGCCCGTTGTCGTGGCGCCGCAGCCGACCACGGACGTCGTCGCGGCGGTCGTCGACGCGGCCGTCCGCGCCGCCGCGTCGGTCGACGCCGCCGTGCCCCTGGATGCGCCCCTGGCAGACCTCCCGGGCCCGACCGACGCGGCTGCGCACGAAGACGTGCAGGACGCCGCGCGCGTGGTCGACGCCAGCGTCGCGGCGGTCGCCGTGGATGCCGCGAGCGCTGGTCCGGCTACCGCGGTGACGGTCGGCGGAGAGGTCGCGCCGGTGATCACGCGCGAGCCCATGCGCGGTCACCCGCGCAATCGCGAGAGCCGCGCGCTCGAAGAGGCGATGTACGACGACGTGCTTCGCTGCGCCGCGGGGACCCACCGTCGGCGGGTGCGCGTCGCCGTGCGGTACCTCGGTGCCACCGGCCGCGCCGAGGAGATCCACGTCGGCGCGCCCTTCAACGAGGGCACCGTCGCGGCATGCATCGAAGCCGTGGTGCGTCGCCACCCCGTCGGGCGCTTCACGTCCGAGGATTGGGAGACCTACTTCGTCTTCGACCCCGACGAAGACTGAGCGGCCAGCTGAGCGAGTGCGCGGGGCTCCAGCCCCGCCTGCGCGCGGTCCGTCGGCGGAGCACCCGCGCGCGGATGCGGGGCCAGAAACGCAAAAAGCCCTGGAGTTCATCCAGGGCTTTGCGCGGGTGGGTTATGAAGGACTTGAACCTTCAGCCAACGGATTAAGAGTCCGCTGCTCTACCAATTGAGCTAATAACCCGTGAACCTAAAGCGGCCTTGTCTCACTCGTTGCGAAACCTGTCAAGATTTTCTTCTGCGCGCCCGGAGGGAGTCGAACCCCCAACCGTCGGATCCGAAGTCCGATGCTCTATCCATTGAGCTACAGGCGCGGGTGCTGTTCTGGGGTGACCGACGGGATTTGAACCCGCGACACTCGGAGCCACAATCCGATGCTCTACCGGCTGAGCTACGGCCACCAGTCGCCGAAACGGGATCGGAGGTCTACACCACCCACGTGGCTCTGTCACGTCCCTTGGTGAGAAATCGTACACCTTCGCTGACGACGACGGTGCTGCGTGGTAGACACCGTCTCCCGCATCGCTCGGGGAGTCGCACAGCCTGGTAGTGCACGAGCTTTGGGAGCTCGTTGTCGCGGGTTCGAATCCCGTCTCCCCGACCCACTCCATCGCCCTCGTAGCTCAGTTGGCCAGAGCAGCGGATTTCTAATCCGCCGGTCAGGGGTTCGAGTCCCTTCGAGGGTGCCTAGAAAACCTGTAGTGGCACGATCGGTGCCGTGGTCCTTACGAGGGAACCCGTAGTGACCAGTAGACGAGGTTGCAGCGGAGGGATCGCGTCCCAGGCATCGGCGGCGACGTGGTGCAGGAAGTGTGGTGCCAGGTGCGCGTAGCCCATCGTCGTGGCGATGGAGGCATGGCCCGTCCCACGCTGCACCACCGCCACCGCGGCGGGCTTGCCGGTGAGGTCGCCCATGACCAGCAACGACGCGCAGCCGTGACGCAGCCCGTGGAACGTTACCCCGGACCGCCTGCCGACGAGCTCCCGGTGCCCCGTGCGAGGCTTGCCGCGAAACTTCCGGGAGCTCCGCCCGTGGTCATCGTCCGGGAGCCGCTGCAACCCGTTCACCGACGGGAACACCAGATCTCTCTCCTCCTGCTCGAAGGTGCGTCGGCCTTCGAGCGGTCACGGATCCGCGCGCGGACCCGCGCAGCCCTCGCGGTAAGAAGTCCCGTGGGGAGCGCGTGGGAGATGTTCCGCCGCGCGGAGGTTCATGCGCTGTGCGGCGGGGGACAACGGTCACGACGACGTCTCACGACGGCAGACACCGTGCCGCAGGGCGAGCGTCGTCCGAGGTGGAGGGCTACCGCGATGCCCCTGAAGCCGTCGTGGCGGAGATCATCGACGGTGAGCTGTCGCTCACGCCGCGGCCGTGGTGCGGCGTGACTCGTCGGGAAGCTCGCGGGCTTCGACGACCCGGGCGAGGGTAGACCGGGGGGATGTGTTCTTCTCATCGAGTCGGCGCTGCACCTCGGACCGCGGCCGGACATCGTGGTGCCCGACCTTGCCGGGTGGCGGCGCGAGCGGTTGCCCGCGGACTTCATGGAAGGCGCTGCGGCGACGCTCGCGCCGGACTGGTGCTGCGAGGTCGCTCTCTGCAATCCTCGGGGTCGTTCTGCGCGGCCGACCACCACGACGCTGCCGCGCGAGCTTCGTGGCCGCACTACGAAGTCTCGCCATCACCCCGCGCCAGACCTCTCTCGAATGCGCCGACTGCCCGGGCGCGTCGACCCCACGGGTGGCGGTGGAGGGACGCACAGAACACGGCCGCGATGGACGCGCGGATGGCGGCCCGAAGAACAACCGGCGCCACCTAGGCGCACCGCTGGTGTCGGCGTAGCGCGGTCGTTGCCACGGCGCGCGGCGTGTGAGAATCCGTGAGGGCGCACGCCGGGTCGACGACGAGCCGCGCGCGCACTGGAGCCTTAGGGAGAACTGATGAAGCAATCCGCCGCCGAGCGCCCCGACCCGTCGTACCAGCGCAAGGCCGCCATCGCGCGCGGCGGGGCGCTCGAGCACACCGGCAAGGTGCGCGTCGCTGCGATCCCGGGCTTCGACCTCAACCGCACGATCTTCAAGACCCTCGAAGGGGCCGCCGCGCGCTACGTGGTGCGCGCCCGTGTCGGGAAGGAGGCGCGCTGGGACCCCGACGCCGCCCGCACGGTGCAGTCCGAGTACGACGCCGCCCGCGCGGCGCACCCGCTGCCCGCGGTGAGCCCGGCGCTCACGCGCTTCCTCGTCGACGAGTGCGACTTCGACGTTGAGCACGCCGACGGGTCGTTCCTCGATCACCTGTACTTCTGCTTCGAGTACGCGGTGCAGCACTACCCGCAGCGGTCGCCGCTGGTGATGCTGCTGCACTCGATCCTGGGCACGGGCACCAACACCTTCGCCATGCCCCCGGAGAAGATCCCCGCGCTGCGGCCGCTCATGAGCCCCTTCGAGTGGACCCACACCGAGGCCTTCCCCTCGGTGCTCCGGCTCCTCTACGCGGGCTCGCTGCGCCAGGCGCTGCGGGAGAACCTCCACCGCGCGGGCGACCTTCGCGCGATCCGCCTCCATCGCGTGATCGACAACGCGCCCATCGAGCTCTCCGGCGAGGACCTCTGGATCGCGCTCAACTACCAGCTCATCCACCTCGTGGACTTTCTCCCAGTGGCCAACTGGGGCGCGCACCAGAACGACACGTCGTTCATCCTCTTTCGCGACCTGGTTGACCTGCTCGAGCGGGCGGGGCGGCGCGAGGCGGTGGTGCGCTACACGCAGGGCGCCGGGCCGCGGCGCCTCGACGGCGAGCCGCTCGGGTTCGGCGCGTGGCTCACCACACTCATCCCCGTGCGCGCGAGCGAGCAGATGGCCGCGCGGTCCGTGACGCGGTACTCCGCGCGCATCGGCCACTCGCTCGACTACACGCTTACCTGGGCGTAGCGCCGCTGACGCTGCCGAAGCTCGCCGCGATCAGCGTCACCCCCATCGACCCGATCGAGCGCCTCGGCGCCGAGGAGGTCTCTCGTCGCAGGGTCGTGCGCTTCCCCGAGCGTCGCACCGTGAACGCCGTCGTCAGGTCGCGGGGCGCACGTCGACGGCGGCGGCGATCTCCGCAAGGGTCACCGAGCCACGCTACCGCGGAGCGTCCGCGCGCTCCGCCTCTCGAAGCCCGTAGAGGTCCGTCGCGGTGGGGCTGCGGGGCACCGTGGCCGCGTCCGGGGCGGTGCCGAGCACGCGGTCGACGAACGGGACCGTGAAGCCAAACCAGTGGTGCTCGCTGCGGAAATGGTGGAGCAGGTGGTTTCGCCGCAGCGCCTTGAAACATGTGCCGCGGGCTGGGACATGGGTGTGCACGATGAAGTGCGTCCACTCGTAGAGCAGCGCCGCGGTCGAGTAGGCGGCGAACGCGCCGAGCGCCGAGCGCCGCGGCCCGAGCAGCGCCGCGAAGAGCGCGCCCGCAAGGGGGATCGCGGCGTAGATCACCGCGGGCGGCAGGAGCGTCCCGTCCACGTCGCCGGGGTGCTCGTGGTGCCACCGATGGCGCCGCGCGAAGAGCGGGTCGAGGGTCCCGAGGCGCGTCGCCCGCGGGCGGAGGTGCAGCAGGTACCGGTGCGCGAGCCACTCCTGCAGCGGCCACCACGCGACCACCGCCGTGATCGCGAGCGCCTCGCCCACGCCCGCGCCGCCGAGCCCACCGCGGACCATCCACGCGAGCGCCGCGGTCGCCGCGATGGCCCGCGGCCCCGGACGCGACGCGAAGACCCGCACCGCCTGTCGGCCCGTGTTGATGGCGCCCAGGTCCGTGACCTGCCGCGCGTCGGACACGGACTCGCGGCTGGAGCGGTGACGGGCGCGCTCGGTCATGGTGAAGGGTCGCGGCTCGCGGCACCGGCCGTCAACCGCCGCGCGTCACCCAGTGACCTCGGAGCAGCGGCGCCTTCGCACTCCGCCATCGCCCTTCCGCTCGTCGACCCGCGTCTCTGCCCTCGCGCTCGCCGAGGGTGGTCACGACCACGTCGTGACCAGGCCCCGCGGAAACACCGTGCAGCGCAGCATTGTCCTGCGCCCTTCGAGTCCGCCGGTCAGGGGTTCGAGTCCCTTCGAGGGTGCCCGTGCTCGTCAACCCGCGCGCGCGGCGCCGTCGATGAAGTGTCGGAACCAGAGCTCAAGCATCAAGAGGGCCCAGACCCGGTCGGTGCGAGGCGCCGGTCCGCCGAGGCTGTCGACGTAGCGAGCGACTTCGCTCATGCGAAACAGTCCCCGCGCGCGGGCGCGTTCGCCGAGCAGCGTCTCGCGCACCAGGGCATTGAGGTCGTGCCGCATCCAGTGCTCCAGCGGGATGCCGAAGCCCATCTTGCGACGCCGCAGGATCGCCTCGGGCACGAGCTCCCGCACCGCCTCGCGCAGGATGTACTTGCCGCGCACGCGCATCAGCGCCGCGTCGGGGAGGCGCGCGGCGAACTCCACCACCGCGGTGTCGAGGAAGGGGCAGCGCACCTCCAACGCGTGGGCCATGGAGGAGACGTCGACCTTCACGTTGATGTCGTCGACCATGTACGTCTGCCAATCGAGGTCGGCGACGCGACCCATGGGCCCGCGGTGCGCGCGCTCGCTGAGCACCGCGTCGAAGCGCCGGGTCACCGCGTCGCCCCGCACGCCGCGCAGGGCGGGCTCGTAGAGGGCGTCCTTCGCCGCGTTCGAGAACTGACTCACGAGGAGCCCATAGCGAGCGGCCTCGCCCTCGTCCCAACGGGCGGCGTACTCCCTGAAGAAGGGATACACCGCGCCTCCCACGGCCGTCACCACGCCCTGCACCCCCGGACGCAGCGCGTCCGGGAGCGCGTCCCACGCGTGCGCCCAGCGCGCGGTGGCGTACCTGCGATAGCCCGCGAACGCCTCGTCGCCGCCGTCGCCCGAGAGCGCCACGGTGACGTGTCGCCGGGTCATCTTCGCGAGGTACCAGGTCGCCACCGCGGAGCTGTCGGCGAAGGGCTCGCCGTGATGCCGCACGAGGTCCTGCACCACGTCGACCATCTGCGGCGTGACCACGAGCTCCTCGTGCTCGGTGCCGTACCGCTGCGCGACTTGTCGCGCGAACGCGACCTCGCTGAAATCGGCCTGCGGAAAGCCGATGGAGAAGGTCTTCACCGGCCGCGACGACTGCGACGCGAGCAGCGCGACCACGGCGCTGCTGTCGAGGCCGCCCGAGAGGAACGCCCCCAGCGGCACATCGGCCACCATGCGACGACGCACGGCCTCGGCGAGGAGTCGCCGGAGCTCGTCGGCGAGCTCGCGGGTGTCTCCCGTGAGCAATGGTCCTCGGGGCTTCGACCAGTAGCGATGCAGCGACGGGGCCTCGCCCGGACGAACGATCGCGTAGTGCGCCGCGGGGAGCTTGTGCACGCCCTCGAACGCGCTCTGGGGCGAGGGCACGTACCCGAGCGAGAGGTAGGCGTCGATGGCGCTCAGGTCGACCCCCGGACGGTCGGTCGGATCGGCCTGGAGGAGCGCCGCGAGCTCCGAGGCGCAGGTGAATGCGCGGGAGGTGCGGCGCCAGAAGAGGGGCTTCTTGCCTGCCCGGTCACGGGCGAGGAGGAGGGTCCGTTGCTTCGCGTCCCAGAGGGCGAGGGCGAACATCCCCTGGAGCTTCGCGACGGCGTCGGGGCCGTGCTCTTCCCAGAGGTGCACGACGACCTCGGAGTCGCTGTGGGAGCG
>JBILLI010000371.1:0-7322 GCA_044376155.1 Polyangiales bacterium | reverse complement strand
TGATCCGGCAGGAGAAGGGGAGCCCCCCACACTCCCATCACGCGCGCCTCTTGCGACGCTCCCATCCCGCGCTTCTTGCGACGCTCCCATCCCGCGCGTCTCAGCCCCCCTTCTCCTGCCGGATCACCGGCGGGAGAAGGGGTTGGGGGATGAGGGCCACCACAGCGGCCTCGCAAGAAGTGGCGTGTGACACAACAGCAGAAGAGCCGCACCCAATCCGAGTTCGATGCCGGTCGCGTACGGCAGCACGTTGACCGCAGCTCCCGTATCGAGCAGCCCCGCCACCGCGATGGTTCTCTCTCCCACGAGCGTCAGCGGCAACATCGGCGCGAAGCTCGCGACTCCTCGCTCAGCCTCTCGCGCAACGAATGGAAACAGCTGTCCCTGCATCAACGCATCCACCGCTTCTACTCCGCGCGCAAGGTCTCATGGAGCGTCTCCGCGGCGGCGAACGCCCGGTCTGGAGACCACACCGGGTAGTCTCGGCCCGCCTCAAGTCGAGGGTCAGCCTCCGCCTCCGCCAGGTCCTGGGCCAGCAGTTGGATAAGGCGGATCTTCTCCGCACGGGGCAACGCGTGGATGTTTGGCAGGAGTTCGAGCAGAGACACGAGAGACCTCCTAGACTGCTCTTACGCCGGATGGTCCCATGCGGCAAGCGGCCATTCATCCGTCCGTCGCACCGAAGCCCAACGGCTGGCGTTCAGCTGCGCCGCCTCCACCGACCGTCGGGACGGCAATGGGCGCCGGCCCGTGCGCCCCGCGCCCTTCCTCCCTTGCGCCGCCCTCCCTGGCGCCTCACACCGCGCGCCGCCGCGCGCCCGCCTGGTCCTCGTCGCGCTGGGCGCCCTCGCGCAATACGCGTCGGCTCAACACACGGGACGCGGCCGCCTGGAACGCGCAGAGCGAGGTGGAGGAAGAACGCAATGGGCACGGCCGAGAGTGCTGCGAAGAGCGATGTGGTGACGGGACGCACGGGACGCGGACGAGAGGGATGTGCGGAGAGCGACGCCTTGGCGGGACGCGCATAACGCAGCCGATAGAACTGCGAAGCGCGAGGTGGTGGCGGGACGCACGGGATGCGGCTGCGAGGGATGTGCGGAGAGCGACGCAGTGACGGGACGCACGGACAGCGGCCGCGAGGGATGTGCGAAGAGGTGACGGGAGGGCGGGACGCACGGGACGCGGCCGCGAGGGATGTGCGGAGAGCGACGCAGTGACGGGACGCGCGGGCAGCGGCCGGGAGGGACGCGTGGAGGCGCGCCGCAGTCCCAGAAGAGCGCGGCGAGGGCGAGGCAGGGGGGGTGATTTTCATGTTCCCCCGCGGCCGTTGCGTTCAGACTCTCGTTGCCCGCGCGCCGCGCGTCGTTCATCGCACGCGGCAGGCCTCAGGGTGAAGCCGTTGTCGCCGCGACGATCGTAGAGTGCCGCCATGGCGATGCAGTACCCCCACCGCGGTCGGCGCACGATCTACGGCCTGCTCGGCGCGCTCCCGATGATGTTCGCCGCCGTGTTCTGGATGTCCCGCACGCCGCTGCCCGGCGCCGAGGGCGGCCGCGGTCCCCTGACCGCGCGGGGTCTCTACGCGCAGGCCGTCGCCGAGAGCGAGCGCGGAGATCGGACCAACACCCTGCGGCACCTGCGCATGGCCCTCGCGGTCCTTGAGGGACCCGCCGCGACGCCCAACGATCGCGCGATGGAGTTCCGCGTGCGCTCGTCGCTCGCGCGGGTGCTGCTCGCGCGGGGCGAGCGAGACGAAGCCGTCGCGGTCTGCGCGCCCGCGTGCCGCCTGACCTCGGACGGCGCGCCTGCCCTGGAGCTCGTGAACCTCGGGCTGTGCGCCCCTTAGCCCGCTCGCGCCCCCGCGCGCGCGGAGCCTCCGCGCAGACTCCCCGTGAACGATCCGGGTCGCTCGCTCCCTCACCGCCCTGGCGTTGGTCGTCTGCTGACGCGACACGCGGGCGTTGACCCGCCCTACCCCTGCGTCCCCCGCGCGCCGCGGAGCATGAGCAGAAAGAAGGGCGCGCCCACCAGCGCGGTGAGGGCCCCCACGGGCGGCTCCGCGCCGAGCCACGGGAACATCCCCCGCGCCGCCGCGTCGGCCAGCACCAGCAGCGACGCGCCGCCGAAGAAGCACGCGGGCAGCAGCGCGCGGTGGTCCTCCCCCAGCCACGCCCGCGCGTAGTGCGGGACCACCAGCCCCACGAAGGGGATCAGCCCGCACACGCTCACCACCGCGGCCACCGCGAGGGAGCTCGCGACGAAGACCACGGCCTCGACGCGCCGCACCTCCACCCCGAGGCTCGACGCGCTCTCCTCCCCCAGCGCGAGGAGGTTCAACGCATACGCCCGCGACAACAGCGCCCCCACCCCCGCGAGGGAGAGCGTCGCCACCAGCGCCACGCGCGACCACGGCGCCTCGGGGATCACCCCGAGCAGCACCGTGAGCGACTCCTGCGCGCGGCTCGAGCGCACCACCGCGCGCAGGAACGCCAGCGCCGCCCCGCTCGCCGCGTTGAGCACCATGCCCGCGAGGAGCATCGACGTCGCGTCCACCCGCCCCGCGCCCCGCGCCACGAGCATCACCAGCCCCATGGCCCCCAGCGCTCCGAGAAAGGCCGCCAGGGGCAGCGACACCGCGCCGATCCCCAGGAGCATCGCCCCCGTGGCGCCCAGCGCCGCGCCGCCCGAGACGCCCAGCGCGTAGGGGTCGCCCAGGGGGTTGCGAAAGAGCGCCTGAAAGCTCGCGCCCACCAGCGCCAACACCCCCCCCGCGAGGAGCCCCAGCACCACCCGCGCCCCGCGCGCGCTCGCGATCACCGCATCGATGGACCCGGGATCCCGCCACGCGGCCGAGAGCGACAGCGGCGCCGCCCCCACGCGCAGGGCGATCACCGCGCTCACCCCGCAGAGCAGCGCCAGGGCGCCCAGCCGCCGCGCGGTGGGAGACATCTACGCCGCGTTGCGCGCCCAGATCATGCGCAGCCCGTCGAGGGTGAGAAAGTCATCGACCTGCTCGATGGTGCGCGACTCGGGCGCGATGAGCTTCGCGAGCCCGCCCGTGGCCAGCACCTTCGCGGGGAACCCGATCTCGGCGCGCAGGCGGTCCACGAGCCCGTCGACGAGGCCCACGTAGCCCAGCACGATGCCCGACTGCATCGCGTGCAGGGTGTTGCGCCCGAGCACCTTCGCGGGCCGCGCGATCTCCACCTTGGGGAGCTTCGCCGCGCGGGTGAACAGCGCCTCAGCGGAGATCTGGATGCCCGGCGAGATCACCCCGCCGAGGTACTCCCCCTTCGGAGAGATCACGTCGAAGGTCGTGGCGGTGCCGAAGTCCACCACGATGACCCCGCCCTTCACGCGCTCGTAGGCCGCGACGGCGTTCACGATGCGGTCGGCCCCGACCTCGCGCGGCTGCTCGTACTGAATCGCCATGCCCGTCTTGATCCCCGGGCCGATGACCAGGGGGTCGTGGCCGAAGGCGTCGCGCACCACGCGCACGAAGACCTCTTGCAGCGCGGGGACCACGCACGCGATGGCGCTCGCGCGCACGTCCCCCGGGCGCACGCCCTTCATCGCGAGGAGGGTGTGGAGCGTGGCGGCGTACTCGTCCGAGGTGCGGCCGCGCGCGCTCTCGACGCGGAAGTGGTGCTGCAGCACCTCCCCCGCGTAGAGCCCGAGCACCGCGTTGGTGTTGCCGATGTCGATGACCAGGAGCATGTGGGGGCGCGAGTGTAGTGACACTTCCCGCGGGGGTCAGTACCCCTCGCGCGGGCGTCGCCCCCATCCCCGTCCCTTCCCCCGCCTCGGCGACCCATCGCCCAAACTGCACCTACACCCATGGGATGTGCCGTCGGCGGTGTGGACGACGCGGTTCGTGCCGCCGGCTCCGCCCGTGCGGTCGGCCCTACGGGCCTGCACGGGCTGAACCCGGTGTCTGGAAGTGACCGCCCCCGTTCGGGGGCTCACGAAGGCGCGTGCGCTGCGCGCACGGGAGGTGATGGAGAGCCTCGGTGGACGTGCAGGCGTCTCGCGTCTCCCGGCCCCGAAACCCTCCTCGTCGCGCATGGCGCGACGCTCCGCTGTGAGCCCCGAAAGGGGCGGTCACCGCCAGACACCGGGTTCAGCCCGTGCAGGCCCGTAGGGCCGACCGCACGGGCGGAGCCGGCGGCACGAACCGCGTCGTCCACCCCTCGCACGCCGCTGGCGGCGCATCCCGTGGGTGTAGGTGCAGTTTGGGGAATGGGTCGCCGAGGCGGGGGAAGGGACGGGGATGGGGGCAACCCACGCGGGCGGCGGGGGTTATCCCTCGCGCGCGGAGATCCAGCGCTCGGCGTCGATGGCGGCCATACAGCCCGTGCCCGCGGCGGTGACGGCCTGGCGGTAGTGGTGGTCGGCCACGTCGCCGCACGCGAAGACGCCGTCCACGTTGGTGTACGTGCTCCCGGGCTGGACCTTGATGTACCCGTTGTCGTGGGTCTCGAGCTGGCCCATGAAGAGCGCCGACGCGGGGGTGTGCCCGATGGCGACGAAGACCGCGTCGATGGGCATCTCCGAGAGCTCGTTGGTCACCGTGTCGCGGAGCACCACCGAGGTCACCTTCTTCTTGGTGACATCGCGGATCTCTTCGATGGCGCTGTTCCAGCGGAACTTCATCTTCGGGTTCTTGAGCGCCCGCTCCTGCATGATCTTGCTGGCGCGCAGGGACTCCCGACGGTGCACGATGGTCACCGAGCGGCAGAGGTTCGTGAGGTACACGGCCTCCTCCATCGCGGTGTCGCCGCCGCCGACGACGATCACGTCCTTGTTGCGAAAGAACGCGCCGTCGCACGTGGCGCACGCGCTCACGCCGTAGTTCTGCAGCTCCTTCTCGCCCTGCGCCTCGGTCCACTTCGCGACCGCGCCGGTGGACACGATGATCGTCTGCGCCTCCAGGGGCTCCGGCTGCGAGTCGACCCACACGCGCTTCACGTCCCCCGCGAGCTCCACCTTGACGGCGTCTTCGGTGAGAAAGCGCGTGCCGAAGCGCTCGGCCTGGTCGCGGAACTGCTTCATCAGGTCGGGACCCGTGACCCCGTGGGGGAAGCCCGGGTAGTTCTCCACCTCGGTGGTGATCATCAACTGACCGCCGGGCTGGTGGTCGCCGCCGAGCCCCTCGATGACCAGGGGTTGGAGGTTCGCGCGCGCGGCGTACACCGCCGCGGTGAGCCCCGCAGGGCCGCTGCCGAGGATGATCACCTTCTCCATGGTGGACACTATCTCCGTGATGAGCGCGCGGGCTGCGCGTCGTGGGACCTGAGAGCCGCGGGGCGCGCGGGTGGGTTCAGAGCGAGCCGAGGTACGCGCTGTAGGCGCTGGCGTCGAGGAGCTCACCGAGCGCAGACGCGTCGGCGACCTCGATGACCACCATCCAGCCGGCGTCGTAGGGCGACTCGTTGACCTTCTCGGGGTTGCTGTTCAGCGAGGTGTTGACCTCGACGAGGGTGCCCGTCACCGGCGCGAACAGATCGCTCACGGCCTTCACGGACTCCACGGTGCCGAAGGGCTTCGCGGCAGTGAGCGCGCCGCCGACCTTCACGTCGAGGCCCACGAGGGTGACGTCGCCGAGCTGGTCCACGGCGTGCTGGGTGATGCCCACGGTGACCCGGTGGCCGTCGATGCGCGCCCACTCGTGGTCCTTGGTGTACTTCAGGTCGGCGGGGACGTCTGCCATGGGTGCTGCGCTCCTACGCGGTGTGGTGGTGTCAGGGGGCGGCGGCGTCGGCGGCGGCGTCGGTGGACGCGTCAGCCGCCGGGGTGCTCAACACGCCGGGAGACAGAAAGAGGTAGATCCCCAGCGCGGCGGACACCAGCAGTCCGAAGCCCAGCAGGGGGAGCCACGCCGGGGTGCGCAGAGCATCCTCGGGCGGAACCTCGAGGGCGTGGTGCGTCGACGCGCCGTGGGAACCGTGGGAATCGTGCGAACCGTGCGAGTCGGCCATGGCAGGGGCGGAGGGATAATCCCTTTGCATCACCCGGGTCAACAGCGCCGCGGGGGTGCTATCACTGATTCTGGGGACACCGCCGCCATGTCCGACGCCACCGCGCTCACGCCCGAACGACTCGTGGAGCTCCTCGCCGACGCCGGGGACCTCGACGCAGGCACCGAGGTTCTCGACGCCCTGCGCGTGCGGCACATGCGCGTCGACCCCGGCGCCGACCTGCTCCCGCTGCAGGCCCGGCTCTTCACCGCCCGCGACCGCGACCGCGCGCACCGCGCCGAGGTGCTGTCGGTGCTGCGCGACGGGGCCATCGACGAGCTCGCCCGCGGGGGATTGCTCCTCGAAGCCGCCGCGGCGTGGCGCGCCCTGAGCCGGGTGTGGCCCGACGAGCCCGGGTGGACCGAGCGCCTCACCCGCGCGGAGCTCCTCATCGCCCCCCTCGACCGCGACGGGAGTGACCCCGCCCGCGCCGCCGTGGACCAGTGCCTCGCCCGCGGCGACCTGCACGCCGCGTGGGCCGCCCTGAGCGCCCTCGGCGAGGCCCACCCCCACGACCTGCCGGTGTCGCAGCGCCTCGACGCGCTGCGCGTGGTCCTCTTCGGCCCCTCGAGCACGAAGCCCTACCAACAGGGCGACGAGGCCGACCGCGGCTCCCTCGTGAGCGCCTCGGCGCGCGCCTCGGCCGAGGTGCTCCGCGCCTCGCAACCGCCCCGGGAGCGCCCCTCGGTGCCGAGCAGCGAGCTCCGCGTGGGCCGCACCCGGGTGCTGCGCGTGGGCGAGAAATAGGGCAGAGATCCCATCCTCCGATGCCCCGCACCCCGCCCGCACCCGCATTGCTCTTCGCCGACGGGTTCGGCGCCACCGTCATCGACGCCCGCGGCAAGGTCCGCGGCCGCGCCCTCGCCGGGCCGTGCTTCGCGTTCGATGCGAAGTCTGCGCGGCTCGCGGTGGTGGGCGCGGGCGGGGCCCTCACCCTGCTCGATGCCGCGCTGCGCAGCGGTCGCGAGGTCTACCACGCCGCCGGCGCGCTGCTCCCCGACGGCAGCCCCGTGTACCTCACCCGACGCGACGGCGCCCTCGGGCTCGACCGCGGCGACGCGACGACGTGGCGCGCGCTGCCCGCGGCGCCCGAGGCCCTCGAGGTCTCGCTGGGCCCCGAGACACAACCGCCGGACCACGGGTTCTTCGTGCACACCTGCCTCGCCGACGACGGGGGGATCTCCCTCGCCCACGGCCGCGACGAGCGGCTCTTCGGCGTGCTCGACCCCGACGACCTCACCGTGCGTGACCCCGTGCGCGTGCGCCTGCGGCCGTCGCAGGGGGGCGCGCGGGCGTTCCTCCCCG
>JBILLI010000369.1:0-7355 GCA_044376155.1 Polyangiales bacterium | reverse complement strand
GGGCGTACGACCCCCGCCGGTGTCCGCACGGGATCACGCATCCCTGGGGCGGGGCCGAGGGGGACACGCGAAGACACTGCGCAGCAGGCGTCGTGACGGTATTCGGACCGGTGCCCGGATCCCTGCTCAGGTACCTGCGCACCCCGACATCCGTTGCCAGCTCAGGAGCAACCCATGGAGCTGCCGCAGTTGAGACAGCGGTAGCAGGCCCCATTGCGCACGGTGATGTGGCCGCAGTTGTCGCAGAAGGGCGCGTCGCCCATCATCTTGCCGAGGTGCTTGTCGAGGGCGCTGCCGCCTTCGCTGTCGCCGCCCGTGGTGGTGGCGAAGAGGGCGCCCGCGGGGGCCTGGCTCATGGCCGGCGCGTTGTTCACGGGCGCGTCGGTGGTGGTGGCCGCGGCCTCCTCCGGCGGGACGTGCGCGAGGTCGTAGCGCCGCTGGTACTCGATGCCGAGCACGCGGAACACGTAGTCGATGATGCTCGTGGCGAACTTCACGTTCGCGTGGCCCGACACCGCGCCCTGGGGCTCGAAGCGGGTGAACGTGAACTGGTCCACGAACTCGGCGAGGGGCACGCCGTGCTGCAGGCCCATCGAGACCGCGATGGCGAAGGCGTTCATCATCGATCGGAAGGCCGCGCCCTCCTTGTGCATGTCGATGAAGATCTCGCCGAGCTGGCCGTCTTCGTACTCGCCCGTGCGCAAGAAGACCTTGTGCCCACCGATGCGCGCCTCCTGCGTGAAGCCCCGGCGCTTCTTCGGGAGACGGTAGCGGAACGCGCGCTGCGGCCCCAGGGCCGGGGACTTCGAGAACAGCGGGCCGAACTCCGCCCCCGACTCGCTGCCCGTGGCCACCGCCGCCGAGGGCGCCGCGGCGACCATGCGCGCCTCGACCTTCGCCACCGGCGCGGGCTCGGCCTTCACCACCTCGACGACGGGCTCCTCGGCCTTGGCCTCGGCCTTGTCGTCCTTCTTCTTGTCCGACGTGGTGGAAAGCGGCTGCGAGGCCTTGCACCCGTCACGGTAGAGGGCCACGGCCTTGAGGCCGAGCTTCCATCCCTGGTGGTAGATCTCGGCGATCTCGTCGACCGTGGCGTCGTTGGGGAGGTTCACGGTCTTCGAGATGGCGCCCGAGAGGAAGGGCTGCGCGGCGGCCATCATCTTCACGTGCGCCATCGGGGCGATGTAGCGCGTGCCGTACTTGCCGCAGCGGTTGGCGCAGTCGAAGACCGAGAGGTGCTCGTCGCGCAGGTGAGGCGCGCCCTCGACGGTCATGCGCCCGAGCACGTGGTCGTTGAGCGTGTCGACCTGCGCGTCGCTCAGGCCCCAGTGGCGCAGCAGCGAGAAGCCCGGGGTCTTCGCGGCCTCTTCGACGCCGAGGCGCTTGACGAGGTCCGGGCCCAGAACGTGCGGCGCGAAGGCCATGTCGAGGGTGAACGAGCCCGGGAGGGCGTCCTCGACGCGGGTGATGTCCTCGTTCGCGAAGCCCTTGCCCTTCAGGTACTCGCGCGAGACCACGGGGGCGTTCAAGAACGCGTTGGTGCCCACGACCCACGCGAGGATCTCGGTGATCTGCGCGGCGCTGTAGCCCTGGCGCTTGAGCGCGCGCTCCACCGAGGCGTTCACGATCTTGAAGTACCCGCCGCCCGCGAGCTTCTTCCACTTCACCAGCGCGAAGTCGGGCTCGATGCCGGTGGTGTCGCAGTCCATGAGCAGGCCGATGGTGCCCGTGGGCGCGAGCACCGTGGCCTGCGCGTTGCGGTAGCCGAACTGCTCGCCGAGGCGCACGGCCTCGTCCCAGTCCTCGCGGGCGGCGGAGAGCACGTCCTTGGGGCAGCGGGAGTCGTCGATGCGGTAGGCGGCGTCGCGGTGCTTGCGCATCACGCGGAGCATGGGCTGCTGGTTCTTCGCGTAGCCCGCGAAGGGGCCCTTGTGCGCGGCGACCTCGGCGCTCACGCGGTAGGCCTGGCCCGTGAGGATCGCCGTGAGCGCCCCGGCGAGGGAGCGGCCCTCGTCGGAGTCGTACGCGAGGCCCATGAGCATGAGCAGGGTGCCGAGGTTGGCGTAGCCCAGGCCCAGCGGGCGGTAGTCGTGGGAGTTCTGCGCGATCTGCTGCGTCGGGTACGAGCTGAAGTCGACGAGGATCTCCTGGGCCAGGAAGAACACCCGGGCGGCGTGGCGGTAGCCCTCGACGTCGAAGTCGAGCGTGCCGTTGGGGTTGTCGCGCAGGAACTTCGTGAGGTTCAGCGACGACAGGTTGCACGCCGTGTCGTCGAGGAACATGTACTCCGAGCAGGGGTTGCTGGCGTTGATGCGCCCGGTCACCGAGCACGTGTGCCAGTCGTTGATGGTGGTGTCGTACTGGAGCCCCGGGTCGGCGCAGGCCCAGGCGCTCTCGGCGACCTCACGCCAGACGTCCTTCGCGCGGTACGTGTCGACCACGCGGCCGTTGGTGCGGGCCTTCGTGGACCACGAGCTGTCGGTCTCCACCGCGCGCATGAACTCGTCGGTGACGCGCACGGAGTTGTTGGAGTTCTGGCCCGACACCGTGTGGTAGGCCTCGCCGTTGAAGTCCGAGGGGTAGCCCGCGGCGATGAGGGCCTGGGCCTTCTTCTCCTCGCGCATCTTCCAGCGGATGAAGTCGAGGATCTCGGGGTGGTCCATGTCGAGGCAGACCATCTTCGCGGCGCGGCGGGTGGTGCCGCCGCTCTTGGTGCTGCCCGCGGCGCGGTCGAAGACCTCGAGGAACGACATCAGCCCCGACGACGTGCCGCCGCCCGAGAGCTTCTCCTGGCGCCCGCGCAGCGAGCTGAAGTTCGACCCCGTGCCCGACCCGTACTTGAACAGCCGGGCCTCGTTGCGCACGAGCTCGAAGATGCCCATCAGGTCGTCTTGCACCGACTGGATGAAGCAGGCCGAGCACTGCGGGCGCTCGTAGGCGTTGGCGGTCTCGGCGACGGTGCCGCGCGACTCGTCCCAGGCCCAGTTCCCGCCCTGCCCGGCGATGTTGTAGCGCTGAAAGAGCCCGCAGTTGAACCACACCGGGGAGTTGAACGCGCCGTACTGGTGGATGAGCATCCACGAGAGCTCGGCCTCGAAGGTCGTGGCCTCGTCGGCGTCGACGAAGTACCCGCGGAGCTCACCCGCCTCGCGGATGGAGTGCGCGATGCGGTGAACGAGCTGGCGCGCCGAGGTCTCGCCCTTGGTGGGATCGCCGAAGAGCCCCGCGCGGCGGAAGTACTTCGAGATCGCGATGTCCGACGCGAGCTGCGACCAGCCCTTGGGGATCTCCGCGCCGCGGGTCTCGAAGACCACCGAGCCGTCAGGGTTCTTGATGACGCAGTCGCGGCGCTCGTACTCGACCGTGTCGAGGGGGTCCACGCCGGCCGTGGAGTACCTCCGCGTGACGATGCCCGCGCGCGCGGCCTTCGGCGCCTTGGCCTTCGCCGGCAGCGAGCGGGTCTTGCCGTTGGTCTTGCCGTGGATCGGTCCGTCGATGCTCAACGCTGCGTCTCCTCGTTGGGTCCGTGAAAAAGGCTCCCGCTCCGCCCGGGGTGTGACCTCGGCCGTGGAGTGCGCCCGTCAGCCCCTTCGCTGGGGGGCGCCGCCGCTGGTGGAGCGTGGGACTGTCAGCTTTGCCCGTCGCGACCCGCCGCGGGCAAATCTCCGGCCGCGATTTCACCTCCCTGGCACACGAAAGCGCTTGGAAATCCAGGCTGGAACGCGGATCGCTAGGGCCCCCGCAAGAACGACCCCGAGGCCCGCAGGGTGGTTCTTTCGCCGGGTGCACCGTGGCGGCCGCGGGGTCGCTTCACGAATTCGCAGGGAACTCCAGACGTCCCTCGCGGAGCTCTGAAGCTCCCCCAGGCGGTGCCGTTCAGCGCGCTGACCATGCGAGCCGTGTGATCCCCGATGGAGCTCTTGGGGCGTCGCGCTGTTCCCTCGCGTGGCATGATGCCGCCCCCATGCGCACCCGCCCCCTCGCTGCCGCGCTCATCTCCCTCTCCGCCTGCGGTCCGGCGGTGGTCCGCGACCTGATGGAGATCCCGCAGCAGCGCGTGACCTACGACGACATGTGCGGCCTGCAGGGGCATTTCGACCAGCGCGCGCAGGGCCACGCGGCTCCCTACCGGGTGCTCAACGAGACCTCCAACGAGACTACCCGCGAGGAGCCCGACCAGAACGGGCAGATGCGCCGCGTGGTGCTCGGCGAGGGCACCTACGTCGTGGCCGCGCGCACGGACCGGCGACGGTTTCGCACGCTGCTGCGCGACGAGTACCGTCGGCTCCCGCACGTGGTGATCGGCGGGGAAGAGGGCGAGGTGCGCGTGCGCGTGGGGTGGTGGCAGTCGGGCTCCATCCGCCGGGTGCGCCCCGACGTGGACATCGAGATCACCGCGGCCAACGGCGCGGCGGTGACCCTGCCCCCGCACCCCTGCGTGGGGGAGTTCCTCTTCGGCGACGAGTCCTACGCGATGCGCCGGAACATCATGGCCGCCGAGAGCGCCCGCGCCCGGGGGGAGATCCCCGCGGCGTACCTCCACGCCGACGGCGGCGCAGACGGCGCGGCCGACGCCTCTGCGAGTCCCTCCCCCGCGCCCTGACAGATCGCTTACACTGCCCGCGTGAACGAGCGGGTCTACGCCATCGCCCTCACCGCGTTCCGCGAGTCCATCCGCGACCGCATCCTCTTCGCCGTGCTCGGCCTCGGGGCCGCCTCGGTGTTCTTCGGGCTGAGCCTCGGCTCGCTCTCGAACAACGAGGCCGTGCGCGTGCTCGTGGACCACGGGCTGCTCACCATCTCCCTGCTCTCGAACCTCATCGCGGTCTTTCTGGGCGCCAACTTCCTCTACAAAGAGGTCGAGCTCCGCACGCTCTACGTGCTGCTCGCGAAGCCCGTGCAGCGCCACGAGGTCGTGGTCGGAAAGTACGTGGGCATCCTGCTCGCCGTGCTGGTCTTCGTGATGTTCACGGCCGCGCTGCTGCTCTCCCTGGTGACCCTCGTGGCCGCCGACGAGACCGCCACGGGCATCCAGCGCGCCACCGAGAACCTCGGGATCGCCGCCCGCCTCGTGGCCTCCCGCGGCGCCCGCCTCGGGGTGCTCACCGCGATCTTCGTGGGCGGCCCCGCGCTGCTGCTGGTCGGCCCGGTGCGCCGCCGATTGAGCCTCTCCGCGGTGGTGCCGATCCTGGCGACCCTCCTCGCCGCGGTCGCCGTCATCGCCCGCATGGTGGCGCCCGACGACGCCGCCTTCGTGCTCTGGGGCTGCACCCTCACGCTCTGCGAGGTGCTGATCACCGCGGCCTTCTCGATGCTGTTCTCGTCGTTCTCGACGCCCTTCGTCACCGGGCTGATGTCGGTGGGGGTGTTCGTCATCTGCCGCAGCACGTGGCTCATGCAGCACCTCCCGCGGAACGTGCCCGCGGCCGTGCGCGCGGGGCTCGAGGGCGTGGTGCGCGTGGTGCCGAACCTCCACCTCTTCGTGCCCGAGCGCCCGGTGCTGCTGCCCGAGCGCCTCTCCGACTCCGTCGCCCGCCACGTCGCGGGCAACTTCGGCTACGCCGCGGTCTGGGCGACCCTGCTCATGGGCATCGCGGTGGCCACGTTTCGCAAGCGGGACCTGGTGTGAGCAACACGGCCTCGCGCGCCCTGCCCTGGGTCGCGCTCTGCGTCGCCGCCCTCTGCGGCCGGATGCTCTGGGAGTCCCACGTCGCGCTGCAGGCCGGGGAAGAGGCCCTGCGCCGGGGAGACGTGGCCGAGGGAATCACCCGCTTGCGCCGCGCTGCGCACCTCTACCTCCCGGGCAGCCCGCCCGTGCGCGGGGCCTACGACGCCCTGGAGCGCTTCGGTCGCGAGAGCGAGACCCGCGGGCAAGCCGAGCGCGCCCTCGTGGCGTGGCGGGCGGTGCGCGCGAGCGCCCTCTCCACCCGGTGGCTGGTGATCCCCTACGAGGACCGGCTGCGCACGGCGAACCAGCACATCGCGCACCTCATGGCCCAGCGCGAGCCCGCGCCCGATGAGCGCGACCGCTCGCCGCAGGCCCGCGAGGAGCGCCACCTCGCGCTGCTCCGCGAGGACCGCGCGCCCGAGGCCGGCTGGCGCGTGCTGCTGGGCGTCGGGCTCGCGATGTTCCTCGGCGCCCTCGCCCACGCCGCCCGCGCGGGCTTCGACGACGACGACCGCCCCCGGCGCGGCCCGCTCACCGCCGCCGCGGCCCTCGGCGCCCTCGGCGCGACGCTCTTTCTCGTCTCGCTGTGGCGCGCGTGAGCCATGCTCCCGCTGCTGCACCTCGACGACACCTGCGTGGTCTGCGCGAAGCCCTCAGGCCTGCTCGTGCACAACACCGCCTGGGCGGGTCCCCGAGAGACCACCGCGCTGGACCTCGCCCGCGCCGCCCACGGCGACGACCTCGCCCCGGTGCACCGCCTCGACCGCGGGACCTCCGGCGTGCTGCTCTTCGCCCGCGGCGGCGACCACGCCCGCGCCTGGCAGGAGGCCCTCGCCCGCGACGACGCCGACAAGCGCTACCTCGCCCTCGTGCGCGGCGCGTTGCGCGAACCCACCCGGGTCGACCACGCCTTCGCCGACGAAGACGGCGCGCGCCGCGACGCCGTGACCGAGCTCGAGCCCGTGTGCGCGTGGACCTCCCCGCGCTGCGGGGTGGTGCTCGCCCGGCCGCGCACGGGCCGCACGCACCAGATCCGTCGGCACCTCAAGCACCTCTCGCTCCCCGTGATCGGCGACGCGAACTACGGCAAGGGCGCCCTCAACCGCGACTTCGCCGCGCGCTTCGGCCTCGCGCGCCTCGCCCTGCACGCGTGGACCCTCACGCTGACCCACCCGCTCACCGGCGCGCAGGTGACGTGGTGCGCCGCGCTGCCCGACGACCTCGCGCACCCGCTGGCGCGCATCGCTACCGCGGGAGATACCAGTCCGGCGTCGGCGGAGGCTCGATCGAGCGGGTCATCAGCGTGAGCACGTAGAAGGCCACGTCGAAGAACAGCATCGTGGCGCCGAGGTGGGCCACCCAGCGCATCACCGCGGGGCGGGCCAGGCGCGGCCCGAGCGACGCCGATCCCCCTGCGGCCCAGGTGATTCCACCCGCCAGGAGCCCCACCGCGAGGCCCACCCCGGAGCGCCCGTACCAGTCCATGCCGACCTCGCGCACGCTCTCGGCGAAGACCCAGCGGCGCGCCAGCGGGAGGTACCACCACGTCGGCCAGTGCGCGACGGCGCAGACCAGAAAGGTCAGCCCGAAGGCCGCGCGGCCGACGAGGAAGGCGAGCATCGTGCGGTGGGTCTCGCGCACGTCACACCGCCCGCACCGAGGCGATGTACACCCCCGACAGCACGTC
>JBILLI010000036.1:0-21862 GCA_044376155.1 Polyangiales bacterium | reverse complement strand
CCCCGTAGAGTCCGGGGACGCGCGCGCGGTCACCGACGCGCAGGGAGACGCCGCCCTCGCGGCGAACGACGCGCCGGTGCGCACGGTCTTCGTCGCGCGCGGGGAAGACGTGGCGTGGGCCGAGGTGATGCACACGCGTCTCGCGGCGTGCGACACGCGGGTGTACCTCGCCACGGGACGTCCCGTGTATCGCCCCGACGAGCCCGTGTTCGTGCGCGGACACGTGCGCGGCTGCGCCCCCCTGGCGGGCGCCCGGGTGCGGGTCTTCCCCACCGCCGCGGGTGACGCCGGCGAGACGGTCACCGCCGACGCCGACGGGAACTTCTCCGCGACGCTCCTCGCCCGCGCAAGCATCGGCGCCGAGCACGACGGACGCACCCACGCCCGCACGCTGAGCCTCGATACCCGCCCCGTGCCCCGCACCACCCTGCGCCTCTCCCTCGACCGCCCCTGGGCCGCCGCGGGGGAGTCCGTCACCGTCACCGCCACCCCCGCCGACGGCACCGACCTCGAGCGCCTGGTCTTCACCCTGCCCGGCGGCGAGCGCCGCAGCGGCGAACTCTCTGGCGGAGCCGCCCGCCTGACCTTCACCATGCCGCCGACCCAGGCCGCGTGGGAGCGGGTCACCCTGACCGCCACCGCCAACGTTGCGGGCGAGGTCTTCACCGCCCGCGCGGGCATCTGGACCGGGCGCCTCCGCGAGGTCCTCTCCCTCTCCACCGCCACGGACCGCGGCGCCCAGGGGGCCGACATCTCCACGCAGGTCTCCGCCCGCGACCTCGGCGGCGCGCCCAGCCCGGGGGGGGTGCGGGTCACCCTCTACGGCAGCGACGGCAACGGCCCCCGCGGCGATCTTCGCGCGCTCCGCGACCTCTCCCTGCCCGCGGCGGGCACTGTGGAGTTCCCATTGCGACTCGTGGGCGCCGGGCCGTGGTGGATCCGTGCGACCCGCGGAGAGTCCGTCGCCGAGTCGGTGTTGTGGGAGCGCCCACGACCCGCCACCCTCGGCGCCAGCGGCCCCCTCGCGCTGCGCCCGGACCGCCCCTTCGTGGAGGTGGGAGACACGTTGCGGGTGGCCCTGCGCGCGGCGGGTCCGACGTGGATCAGCCTGGAGCAGAGCGGCGTCTGGGAGGGGCAGTACGTCGTCCCCCGAAACGGCCTCGCGTCGGTGGATCTTCGCGTGCCCGAGGGGGCCCGCGGCCTCGCGACGCTGGTCGCGACGCGGGTGCACGAGGGACAGGTCGAGACCTCCACCGCGGTGACCGAGGTGGCCACCTCGCAGCGCTTCACCCTCACGGCCGAGAGCGACCTGCGGAGCTATCCCACGGGGGGCACCGCGCGGGTGCAGGTGCGCGCCCGCACCCTCGCGGGTCCGGGCAAGAGCGCCGTGCTCTCGATGTGGCTCGAAGACGCCGGCTGGTGGGCCCTGGGTGAAGACCGTCACCCCTCCGTGGACGACTATTTCCGCGCCACCGGGCGCCCCGCGAGCGCGGGCGACAGCACTCGCCCTCTCGGATTCGGCAGCGAAGAGGGGCGCCGCAGCGACAGCGGGATGTTCTGGAACGGCGAGCGCCTCCCGGGCACCACCTTTCGTCACGCCTGGGGGCACGGCGGCGCGGTGATCAACGTCCGCGCGCGGGGCGACCTCCGGGCCGTGGCCAACGCCATGGCCCACGCCGCAGGTCTTCGGACCGCGTACATGTGCCCCGCACGAGTGGCCCCCGCGGGCACCGTGGACCTCGAGGTGCGCGAGCTGCCCTGGGACCTCGCGGCCGCGGCCCTCGCGACCCGCACGCAGACGTGGGTGAGACGCGAGGGCGACGCGCTGCGCTTCGCGTGCGACGAGCCCTCCGGACACGGCAGCGGGAGCGGCGCTGGCAGCGGACGCGGCGCTGGCGGTCGGATGGTGCGCGGGGGCGCGCCCATGATCCGCGACCGCGAGCAGCTTGTGGGCACGCGGTGGTTCCTCCCCGCGCGGCGCATCCCTGCGGATGGATCGCTCACCGTCGAGGTCCCCATGCCCGACGCGCCGGGGCGCTGGCGGCTGCACGCCCTCGCCATCGGCGACGACGGCGCGGGCGCCACGGTCGACACCGACCTCGACACCGTGCAACCCGTCACCGTCTCCTTCGGCCTCGGCCGCGCGATGCGCGTCGGCGACGTGATGGAGGGCGAGGCCCGGGTGCACCTCGCCACCCCTTCGACCGCACCGATGCGCCTGGACCTGCGCGGCGAGGGAGGTGCCTCGGTGGAGCCGCCCCCCGCGGCGGACCTCGCGTTCGACGCCCGCGGCGACGCCCGGGTGCGCTTTCGCGTGCGGGCCACGCGCGTGGGCGACGCCGCGGTGCGCGCCACGGTGAACCGTGACGGCCGCGCCCTCGACGCCCTCCGCGCGCCCCTGCAGGTGCGCGACGACCTCGCCGAACAACCCGTGGACTACCGCGCCGTGATCACCGCGCAGCCCACCGACGTGGACCTCCCCATCCCCTCCCTCGGCGCGCCGTCGACCGTGACCGTGCAGGTCGACGGGTCTCTGCGCGAGGCCGCCGAGGAGGTCCTGACGACCCTGCGCACCCCGCGCTGGGAGATCGCCGCCCTCACCCTCGACCACTACGCCTCGCTGCGGGCGCTGGAGTCTGCCGTGACGCGCCTCCCGGCCGCGGAGCCTCTCCACGCCGCGCTGCGGAACGAGCTCCTCGGCGCGGCCACGCAGCTCCACCGCCTGCGCGGCACCGACGGCGAGATCGCGTGGTGGTCGCAGGTCCCCGGGGACCTCGGGCTCACCGCCACCGCCCTGGCCCTCGGCGCCGCCGACCAGAACGACTGGAGCGACGCCTGGGCGCGACTCCGCGTGGCCGCAGACTCCGCCCAGGGCGGCCTCGCCGCGCGCATCGCCGCGGCCTTCGCCCGGGGCAACCGCGAGCCCGCGTTGGTCAGCGCCCTGCTCACGCGGGTGGGAGACGCCGACCTCACCTCCCTCGCCTGGGCCGTGCGCGCGGCGCGCCTGCGCCGAGACGACGTGCAGCTCCGTGCGCACACCCAGCGGCTCCGCGACGCCCTCGACCGCACAGTCGTTGGAGCACCCACGACCCCGTGCGCGGGGCCCGCGTGGTTCCTCTGCCTCGCGCGGGAGGGGCACCGGGGAGCGGTGGCCTTCGCCGCCCGCACGCTGCTGGAGGCGCAGCCCGCGGCCCGCCCCTCGGTGCTCCGCGCGGCCCGCTGGCTCTCGACGCAACCCGAAGAACTCCGGCGCTGGAGCTGGGGCACCGCCGAGGGCGACGTGCTGGCGTTGCTCCAGGCCCTGGGCACCTCCGCGGGGCCGGTGCCCGTGGTGGCGCGCATGGGCGACACCGTGCTCGCTCGCGGCGACGCGCGGCGGGGCCTCTCGGTCACCGTGCGCGAGGGCGGCACCCTGCGGCTGAGCTTCGAGGGCGCCGCCGGACGCTTCGCCCAGGTGCACACCCGCGGCGCGCTGCACCTCAGCCCACCCGCCCAGGGCTTCGGCCCCGCGCAGCTCACCCAGCGCTTCGACGGAGAGGGCGCGGTGCGCGAGATGGTGCTCTCGTTCACCCTCCCCCGCGACGCCACCGCGCTGGAGCTGCACGCCCCGATCCCCGCCGGCATGGAGCTCTCGAACGGCGCAGATGACCCTGTGGCGCAACGAGATCCGTGGCGTTCGTGGCGGGAGCTCGACGGCCCGGTGGGCGACACCCGCGCCCGGGTGACCCGCCTCGACGACGGCGTGCGCGTGCGCTTCGCGCGGCTCCGCGCGGGCGCCCACACCGTGCGCGTGCCGCTGCTGACCGTGGCCCGGGGGGAGTTCTCCGCGGGCTCGGCGTGGCTGCACGCGGCGGAGCGGGACGTCTGGGCGGTCACCCCCGCATGGCGCGTGACGGTGCCCTGGTAGTTGTCGTCGGCGGGGGATCCCCCCCACACTCCGCGTCCATGCGCGTGTGGGAGTCACTCCGGGCGATGGTGCAGGGCGACGCGGACGACCCGGGCACCGCCCTGAGCGCCGACGCGGTGCGCGACTGGTACGCTGCCCTCCCGCCCGAGGCACGCGCGCGGTGGAGCGAGCGAATCCTCGAGGAGCGCGAAGGCCGCGCCCCCACGCAGACCCGCGCCGCCGTGGGCCGCCTGCTCTTTCTGCGCGACGGCGAGAACGGCCCCATCCCCCTGCACCACATGCGCGTCGAGCTCTGGGACCGCGACCCCGGCGGCGTCGGCGACTACCTCGGCGCCGCGCGCACCGACCTCGATGGGCGCTTCGAGGTGCTCTACGACCCGCGCGACGCGGGCCTCGGTGACATCCCCGACCTTGAGCTGCGCGTGCTTGAACCCCAGCACGCGTGGAGCGCCGACGGCACCCCCATCGAGCGCTACCAGCGGGTGTTCACCCAGGTGGGCCCCGACGACGTCGAGTCCCCGCGCTACGACTTCGGCGACCTGCGCCTGGCGCATTGGGAGTACGACTCCACGTCCCCCGTGGCGCGCGCGTGGGTGCCGCCGCAGGGCGCTCCCCCCGAGGGCTACGCCGCGGGCCGCGCGCTGGCGATGTTCCGCGCGGTGGACCCCGTGGAGCTCGCGCACCGCAAGCACCTCGCGCAGGTCGCCCTGCGCCGCCCGCCCACGCTCGACGCCGTGCAGGCCGACTACCCCCCGAGCCTCACCACCCTCGCCGAGCGCGAGACCCCGGGCGTGACCCGCGAGGCGCGCTGGCTGGGCGAGCGCGTGCTCAACGGCTTCTTCAGCGCCGTGCTCGACGGCGACTGGGACGCCCCCGACGACCCCCGCGCGTTTCGCCTCTACCACCCCTGGAACGCCTACGAGCAGGACGGTGTTCACAACCTCCCCTCCCTCGACCTCCGCCTGCGCCTCGACGACGACGGCCTCGTGCCCACGCGCATCACCCTGGGCTTTCGCGCGCCCGGCGAGACCGCCCCGATGGGCCCCACCCGCCCCGTCACCGTCACCGCCGACGACGGCCCCCGCTGGCGCGCCGCGCTGCGCTTCGCGCGGGTGAGCCTCACCTACGACGCCGAGCTCTCGAACCACCTCGGGCAGTGCCACCTGAACCTGGAGCAGTACGCCCTCGCCGCGCGGCGCAACCTTCGCGAGAGCCCCGTGCGCTGGCTGCTCGCGCCGCACCTGCGCGAGGTCGCCGCGGTGAACCACGCCGCCGACGACTTTCTGCTCGGCGACCGCGGCTACGTCACCCGCGCGGGGGCGCTCTCGCCGCGGGGCGTGGCCGAGCGACTCACCCATGCCCTCGGGGGCTTCGACTGGAAGGGCTTCTCGCCGCAGCCCCCCCTGTGCGAGGGCCATCGGGCCGCGAAGGCCGCGGCGGTGATGTGGTCGGTGCTGGGCGAGCACGTCGAGGCCTTTCTCGCCGAGCACCGCGACGCGATCGCCGCCGCGTGGCCCGAGCTGCGACGCATGAGCGACGACCTCGTGGCCCACGCCGCGCCGCGCTTCGCGTGCAGCTTCGTGCGACGTCGGGTGATGCGCGGCGACGCCGGGTTCTTCGCCCGCGACGAGCGCCCTGACTACGCCACCGCGCGCGCGGTGAGCCCGATCACCACCCGGGACGTCCCCGACGACGCGGGGTGGGCCGACCTCGCGCAGTGCTGTCGGTACGTGCTGTTCTTCGCGACCTTTCGGCACGCGTGGGCGAACAACCTCCAGTGGGATGACGGCGGCGAGGTGCGGTACAGCAACCTCGCGCTGCGGTGGTCCGCGGGGGACCCGCTCGACGCGAGCGACGACGACGTCTTGCCCCCCATCGACGACGCCACCGACATGCTCTGGATCTCCTGGATGCTCTCCAAGACCTCCTACGGCACCCTGCTCGCGAACGAGGACGGCGACGTGCACCCGCGGCTCGTGCGCCTCGTGCGCGCGCGGCGAGAAGAGTTCCTCGCGCTGGGCTTCGACGTCGACCGCCTCGGCGCGCGGATCAACATCTGACCGCTACGCCGACGGGCTGAGCTCCGTCGTGGAACTCCGTGGGAGGTGCCGCGCCAGGGTCTCGGCGAGGGCGTCCTGTCGGATGGGCTTGGAGAGGTAGTCGTCCATCCCCGCGGCGAGGCAGCGCTCGCGGTCGCCTGGCATCGCGTTGGCCGTGAGCGCCACGATGGGCGTCTGCGCCCGCGCGCCCTCGAGCTCGCGGATCGCCTGCGAGGCCTCGAAGCCGTCCATCACGGGCATCTGCCAGTCCATCAGCACGAGGTCGTAGGTGTCCCCACGAACGGCCTGCACGGCCTGGGCGCCGTCGGGCACCACCGAGACCTGGTAGCCCAGCTTCGACACCATGGCCGACAGCAGCTTGCGGTTCACGGGGTTGTCGTCGGCCACGAGGATCCTGAAGCGCTTCGCGACCGCGGGGGTCTGCGCACGCGCGGCGCTCTCCCGGGCGGCCACCCGGCGCTCCAGCGCGTCGGCCACGCAGCGCACCAGGGCCGCGCGCTTCACGGGCTTGGCCACGGCCCCCTGCCAACCATCGGGGTCGACGGCCTTCTGCGCGATGGGGGTGAGCCGCACCGCCGCGGTGCGGGCGCGGTCGAGCGCGGCGAGGAGGGGTGTGGCGTCGAGGGCGTGGTCGATGAAGATCACGTCGGGGGGGGAGGCCCGCAGGGCCAGCAGGGCCTCGGGCTCACCGGGCGCGAGGGTGGCGCTCACGCCGAGCTCGCCGAGGGCCACGAGCAGGGCCTCGCGGGTGGCGGCCGAGGGGGCGGCGACCACCGCGCTGCGCCCGCGCACGCCAGGGTCTGCGGGCAGCGCCGAGGGGCGCACGCGCACGGGGAAGCGCGCGGTGACCGAGAAGGTCGACCCGACCCCGGTCTCGCTGGTGAAGCCGATGTCGCCGTGCATTCGCAGGGCGATCTGGCGGCTGATGGCGAGGCCGAGCCCGGTGCCGCCGTACTTGCGCGTGGTCGAGACGTCGGCCTGGGTGAAGGGGGTGAAGAGCAGCGCGCCCTGCGCGGGGTCGATGCCGATGCCGCTGTCGCGCACGTCGAAGCGCACCACGCACTCGTCGTCGGAGAGGGCCGCGGCCGAGGCGCGGAGGGTGACCTCGCCGCGCTCGGTGAATTTCACCGCGTTGGAGAGGAGGTTCAGCAGCACCTGTCGCAGCCGCGAGGGGTCGCCCTCGACGCGCTCGGGCAGGGAGGGGTCGAGGAGCAGGGTGAGCTCCAGGCCCTTCTGCTGCGCCTTGCCGGCGATGACGTCGACCACCTGCTCCAGGGTGCCGCGGAGGTCGAAGGGGAGTCGTTCGAGCACCAACTTTCCCTCGGCGGCCTTGGAGAAATCGAGGATGTCGTCGACGAGCTCGAGCAGGCTCTGGCCCGCGGTGTTCACGATGTCGACGTAGTCCTGCTGCACGGCGTCGAGGCGCGTGTCGCGCAGGAGCTCGGTCATGCCGATGACCGCCGCCAGGGGCGTGCGGATCTCGTGGGACATGTTCGCGAGGAAGTACCCCTTGGCGCGCTCGGCGGCCTGGGCGGCGTCGAGGGCCTCGCGGAGCTCGCGGGTGCGGGCCTCGACCTTGGACTCCAGGTCGCGGTGGGAGTCGGAGAGGCCCTGGTAGAGCGTTCCGATCTCCAGGGTGCTGGCGCACTCGAACACCGCCATGGAGAGGAGCTTCTGCGCGACGTCGGGGATGAAGCTTGCGGGGGAGATCCCCACGAGGCAGCCCTGCACCCCCGCGCGGGTGGCGAGGGAGTGCAGCACCACGAGCCCGTGCCCCGCGCTCGGGACCAGCACCGGGCGGTTCTGGTAGAGGCACCACGCGAAGGTGCCGTCGTCTTGCAGCCGGGTGACCTCGTCGCGGAGGGTGTGGGCGCGCTCGGGCGGGTCACACTCCACCATGCTGAAGCCCAGGCCGTCGTCGTCGAGGGTGTAGAGCGCGACGACGTCGAGCTCCACCAGCTTGCGGATCAGCGGCCGCGCGATGGCGAAGACCTCCTGCGCGCCGGCCTTCTCGATGAGGTCGGTGCGCAGGGTGACGCCGAAGGAGATGACGTCGTCGAGCACCTCCAGCAGCCACCGGGTGAGCGCGCCGTCCTGGGGTGCCTCGCTGCGCGCCGGGGTCACGCTCATGGACCGTCCTCGGAGAGGAAGGTGCTCGCCACGCTGGAGAACAGACGGTCGGTCTCGTCCATGATGGCGCCGATGTCGTTGGGGTTGAGCCGCAGCGCCTCCCACGCAGACGAGACCACGCCCGGCACGTAGGGATCTCCCGCGGAGCCGAGCTGCATGGCGGTGGCGATGATGTCGGCGACGTGCACCACGGCGGCCTCGGTGGCGAAGATCCCGGCCTTCTGCGGCGCGTGGTGGCAGTTCACCGCGGCGCGGTGGCGGGGCGGGAGGTTCCACGCCTCGAGCAGCACGGCGCCGACGCCCGCGTGGTCGTGGCCGAAGAAGGCGCGCTCGACGTTGTCGATGGGGACCCGGCGCGCGGCGGCCCCGGCGAGGGCGTCGGCGAGCATCGTCGGGCGGTTCACGGCGATGGTGAGGGTGCCGATGTCGTGCAGGAGCCCGCCCACGAAGTGCGCCTCGGGGTTGGCCTCGCCGCGGCGCTGTCCCAGCAGACGCGCGGTGATCCCGCAGGCGAGGCTGTGGGACCAGAAGCCCTTCATCGTGAGGGCGCCCGGGGGCACGTTGCGGAACATGGTGAACACGGAGGTGGCGAGCGCGAGCTCCTTCACCTGCTGCGTGCCCACGAGGGCGAGGGCCTTGGAGACCACCTCGATCTTTCCCGGGAACCCGAACAGCGCGCTGTTCACGAGCTTCAGCAACCGGGCGGTGAGGGCGGCGTCTTCTTCGATCACCCGCGCGATGTCGCGCGCGCTGGACCGGGGGTGGTCCATCACCTCGGTGAGGCGGAGATACGACGCGGGGAGCGAGGGGAGGGTCGAGAGCGTGCGCACCCACTCCAATGGGTCCGCCGTGCCCACGAGGGTCGCCGGGCGGATCATGGGACGGGCGGCGCCCGTGGGTGCCTCTGCGGCGGGCGCGGGGGATTCCTTGGCGCGGTCGGCCGAGGGCTTCATGCGCGCGCGACGCAGCACGCAGCGCTCGAAGATCTTCTGCGTCACCGGGTGGGGTGGGGTGTTCTGGAACAGCGGCGCGATCTCCGCCCGGGCGGCCTCGATGGTCGCGGGGTCGAGCTCGTCGGAGGCCACGGGGCCCGCGGAGGGGTCGTGCACCTCCACGGCCTCGACGCCCCACACCTTGAGACCCGCGAGGTGCCGCTCCGAGAGGGCGGTTCGCGCAGGAATGAGCAGGCGTCCACGGCGATCGTAGAGATTCGCCTGGAGGATCATCCCCTCATGGAGGTCTGCAATCGGGACCGGCGCCATCGCGTCCCTTCACAACGCTCGCGCGGCGCAGAACTTGAGCGACCCCGACCCGGAATGGGTCGGCGTGGCCGATTTCGTGGGGTCAGCGAGCGCGGAGCGCGCGGGCGAAGTCCATGCCTGAGATCACACCGCACACGTGGTGCCGGTCGACCACGACCACGCGACGCGCGCGGGTGGCGAGGGCGTGGGCGGCGGCGCGGTGCATCCGGGTGCTGCGGTCGAGGCAGAGCATCGCGTAGCTCATGACCTCCTCCACCGGGGTCGACGCGGGGGCGTCGCGGGCCTGCAGCGCCTCGGTCTGCGTGAAGAGCCCCGTGGGGCGGCCGTCTTCCATCACCACGAGCCCGGCGACCCTGGACTCGTTGAGCCGGTCGGTGGCGTGCGAGAGGGTCTCCAGGGCCTCGACGGTCTGCACGGGCGCGGACATGAAGTCCCCGAGGAGGGCGGGGTGGCGCAGGTCGCGCACGGCGGCCATGAGGTCCTTGGTGCTGAGCACGCCGACGAGGGCGCCGGCCGCGTCGACCACAAGCACGCGGTGCACGCGCCGCTCCAGCATGAGCGCCGCGGCGTCGACGAGGGGGGTCTCGGGGTGCACGCTCACCGCGGGGCTGGTCATGCGCCGGGCCACGTCGCAGTCGTCTTCGAACGTGAGCAGCGGCACACCCTTGCCCGAGCGCTCCAGCGCCCGTCCCGCGCGCAGGAGGTCGGTGCGAGAGATCACCCCGCGCACCGAGCCCGACGCGTCGACCACGGGCAGCGCCGAGAAGGTGTGCTCGCGCAGCAGCGCGTGGGCTTCCGAGATGCGCGCCTCGGGGGCGATGACCCGCGGGCGGGAGGTCATGTACTGGGAGACCGTCGGGGCTTCGCTCATGATGCGCGACGGTGTACCGCAGCGGACGCGGGCGTGTCAGTCCCCCGCGCCGCGGCTGTACCGGCAGTAGCTCGGGAGGTTGCTCGGCGGGGTCATGCCCCAGGGCGAGCGCCGGGTGCCGCGGGGATGGGACTGAAAGAAGCCCACCAGGGTCGCCCCCAGGAGCGCCGGGGGCACCGTGTGCCCGGCCCCGTGGTTGCACACGATCACGTCGTGGCCCGCGGCGTTGAGCCATGGGACGTCGTTGGTCGCGTACTGGTCGAAGCGCGCCTGGGCGACCACCAGGGAGATGAAGTCGCGCTCGCCGCCGAAGGCGATGAGTTGGGGGTAGCGGTTGGTGGTGGAGGGCTCGGGCCAGCTGACGAATCCCCGCGCGGCGCCGAGGGTGGGGGGGTTCTCGGGGTTGGCGAAGTATCCGCCCGAGAACGCCGCGATGGCCGCGAGGCGGTCGCCGCGAATGACCCCGAGGAGGTCGGACATGATCGCGCCCGCGGAGAATCCGCCGGTGTAGACCCGGTCCTCGTCGAGGCCGTAGCGCTGCCCCACACACTGCAGCACGGCGTCGAAGAGCCGCGCGTCGCCGTTGGGCCCGCGCGCCTGGAGCTGCTCCCACTCGAGTCCCGCGGGGGGCACGAGGCGCCGCGACACCGGGGTCACGAGGATGAAGGGCATCGCGCTGTTGTTCACCTGCCCCGAGAGCAGGCGGTTGAAGCTCGCGGCGTTGTCGCCCGCGCCGTGCCACGCGAAGACCACCGGCCAGCGGCCGCCCGGCCCCGTCGCGCCCGTCGGCAGCGTAAGGATGAACGACCGCGCCACGCCGTCGACCATGAAGTTGCTCACCGTGCCCGCCTGCAGCGCGTCGCAGCCCGTGACCACGAGGGGCGGCTCCACGGTGTCGGTGGCGACCACGTCACGGGCGGGCGCGGGGGCGTCGACGACCGCGGGGACGTCGGGGGTCGCGGGGACGTCGGGGGTCACGGGCGCGTCGGTGACTGCCCCGAGGTCGGTGGGCGCGGCCGCGTCGGTGGGCGCGGTGACCGCGGTGCTCCCGCATGCGCCGATCGCGAGAGAAAGAAGGATCAGGGGGATCGTGCGGTGCCGCGGGTACGCCATGGACCGCGATGGTCCCTGCGAAGCGGCGCGGGCGCAAGGGCCCTACATCCCGAGCTCTTCGCGCAGCACGCGGTTCCAGTTCGCGCGCGGACCGAGCTGCGAGAGCACGGCGAAGAGACCGAGCTGCATGCGCCCCACCATCACCATGTCGGGCGGCATGGCGACGGTCTTGCTGCGCGAGGGCATCCAGCCCAGCTCGCGGCCGATGTCCTTGGCGGTCTTCATCCCGTCGAGCACGGCGCCGCGCAGCCGCGCGCGGTCGAGGGTGATCTCCTCGTCGCGGGAGACCATCGCCGCGGACTGCAGCATGAAGGCCAGGTGGCGCTCGCGGGCGCGCGGGTCCATGGCCTCCATGCCCATGAACGAGGCGCTCTCGCGCCGCCACGTCTCGATGTCGCCGCGCACCAGCAGCGTCGCGAGGTGCCGCCAGGGCACGCGGAACTCGTCGGGCAGGCGCTTCACCGACCCGAAGTCCAGCAGGTGGACCACGCCGTCGGCGTCGACGAGGTAGTTCCCCGGGTGGGGGTCGGTGTTGAAGATCCCCTGGTTGAACGCGAGGCCCAGCGCCGTGCGAAAGATCGTCACGCCCACCGCGTCGCGCAGCGCCTGCGATCCCTCGGCGGCGACGTCGCGCAGCGTGCGGCCCTGCACCCAGTCGCTCACCAGCACGTTGCGCGCGCCGTAGGCGCGGTGCACCTCGGGCACCGACACCCCCGAACGGCCCGCCACCAGCGCGCGGAACGCCATCTGGTTCTCGCCCTCGGCGACGTAGTCGAGCTCCGCGGCGAGGTGGTCCACGAGCTCGGTCATCCCCCCGTGGGTGTCGGCCCCCGGCGCGAGGACGGCGATCATCGGGCGCAGGCTCTCGAGGTTCTTCAGGTCGCTGCCCAGCGCGTCGGCGATGCCCGGGAACTGCACCTTCACCGCCACCTCGCGCGCGCTGCCGTCGCTCAGGGTGATGGCTCCGCGGTGCACCTGGCCGATGGACGCGGCCGCCGCGGGTGTGTCGTCGAAGCGCAGAAAGGCCTCGTCCACCGGACGCCCGAGGCCCCGGGCGACCTCGGCGCGAATCGCCGCGGACGATACCGTGGGGGCCGCGCTCTGGAGCTTCGCCAGGGCCTGCTGGTAGGCCTCGGTGGCCTCCTCGGGGAGCACGCCGTCGACGTACGAGAGGGTCTGGCCGAGCTTCAGGGCGAGCCCGCGGAGGTTGCCCAGCACGGCGAGGGCGCGCTCGGCCGAGGCCCGCGCGGCGACGGCGCCGGGGTCGAGCTCGCCCGCGAGGGCCCGAGAGGCCACGCCGGGGAGCTCGCGGGCGGCGAGCTTCGCCAGGGCGAAGGCGCGGGTGAGTCTCCCTCCGGGAATCGCGTCAGACATCTCTCTTGGGATGACATGGACCACGCCTCCGCCGCGACGAAATCCTTCGGGGCCCTCCCTGGACGCGACCCTCACCGGGGCGGAGCGCGGAGCGCGCAGATCCTGCGGCTCACTTCGGGATTCCCTGATGGCGCCGCATCGGCTGCGCGCGCATGCATGGGGCTCAGAGGAGGCACCATGCGGAACGATCACGAGACGCCCGACCCCATCGACGCTTCGCCGACGCCGGGAGATCACATCTCCTGGTACATCATCATGAGCAAGCTGAGCGCGGCGTTTGGAGGGAGCGTCGCGCTGCTCTTCGGGGGATGACCCACGCGCCCGCGATCGGGTGAGGAGGGACCCGACGCGGTCGGGGACCGCACCGCCCCGGGAGACCCGCGACGCGGTCCGCGCGTCTCCCGGTGGCGCTGCGCCCCGGGGTATCTTCGCGGGATGAGTGTTCCCGGTGAGCTCCCCTGGCGGTCCACGGCGTGTGTGCTCTGCAGCATCAACTGCGGCATCGAGGTGCAGACGGCCGACCGGGGTCTGGTGAAGATCCGCGGGGACCGCAAGCACCCCGCGTCGAAGGGCTACACCTGCGAGAAGGCCTTTCGCCTGGACCACTACCAACGCGGTTCGCACCGCCTCGACGCGCCGATGCGCCGACGCGCCGACGGCACCTTCGAGCGGGTCGACTGGGACACCGCGATTCGCGAGGTGGCCGCAGGCCTCGCGCGGGTGCGCGACACCCACGGCGGCGCGTCGATCTTCTACTACGGCGGCGGCGGGCAGGCGAACCACCTCGGCGGGGGCTACGGCGCGGCGCTGCGCGCGGCGGTGGGGTCGATGTACGCGTCGAACGCCCTCGCGCAAGAGAAGACCGGAGAGTTCTGGGTCGACGGGCAGCTCTTCGGCCGCCCGCGGTGCCACACCTCGGGGGACTTCGAGCACGCCGAGGTGGCGATCTTCGTGGGCAAGAACCCCTGGCACAGCCACGGGTTCCCCCGCGCGCGGGTGGTGCTGAAAGAGATCGCGGGAGACCCGGCGCGCACGCTGGTGGTGGTGGATCCAAGGCGCACCGAGACGGCGGCGATGGCCGACGTGCACCTGCAGGTGATCCCCGGCACCGACGCGTGGTGCCTCGCCGCGCTGGTGGCCGCGCTGGTGCAAGACGACCTCACCGACCGCGCGTGGATCTCCCTGCACGCCAACGGCTTTGACGACATCGAGGCGCACTTCGGGGGCCTCGATGTCGCCGCCCTGTGTGATGCGTGCGGGGTGCCCGAGGCGCAGGTGCGGGACCTCGCGCGGCGCATCGCGCGGGCGTCGAGCGTGTCGATCTTCGAGGACCTCGGGATCCAGCAGTCGCGCAACAGCACCCTGTGCTCGTACCTGGAGAAGCTCGTGTACCTCCTCGCGGGGAGCTTCGCGAAGCGCGGCGGGATGAACATCCACACGCGCCTCGCGCGCCTCGGGGGCGGCGGCAGCGGGCGCGACCGTCGCTCGCCCGTGACGGGGCAACGGATCATCACGGGGCTGATCCCCGCGGCGGCGATCCCCGACGAGATCCTCACCGATCACCCCGGGCGGTTTCGCGCGATGATCGTCGAGAGCGCGAACCCCGCGCACTCGCTGCCCGACTCGCCGCGCATGCGCGAGGCCCTCGACGCGCTGGACTTCGTCGTGGTGCTCGACGTGGCGATGACCGAGACCGCGCGTCACGCCCACTACGTGCTCCCGGCGCCGTCGCAGTACGAGAAGTGGGAGGCGGCGTTCTTCACCCTGGAGTTCCCCGAGAACACCTTTCAGCTCCGCGCGCCCGTGGTGGATCCGTTGCCCGGGACGCTGCCCGAGCCCGAGATCCATCGACGGCTGGTGCGCGCCCTCGGGGCCTACACCGACGACGACCTCGCCCCGCTGCACGAGGCCCTCGCGCAGGGCCGCGAGGCCTTCGCGATGGCCTTTCTGGGCACCCTCTCGATGCGCCCCGAGCTCTCGCCCTACGCCGCGCCGATCTTGATGGAGACCCTGGGCGCGACGCTGGGCGAAGGCCGCGCGTCGACCGCGGCGGTGTGGGGCCTCGCGCAGACCTGCTTCATGGCCTACCCCGAGAGCGTGGCGCGGGCGGGCTACGAGAGCGGCGACGCGCTCTTCGACGCGATCATCACCCACCCCGAGGGCGTGACCTTCACCGTGGACCCCTACGAGGAGACCTGGGCGCGCATCGAGACCTCCGACGGCCGCGTGAACCTCGCGGTGCCCGAGCTGTTGGATCTGTTGCGCGCGCTGCCCGCGACACCGCCCACGCGCGACGCGGCGTACCCCTTCGTGCTCTCGGCGGGTGAGCGCCGCACGTCGACGGCGAACACGATCTTTCGCGACCCGGCGTGGCGCACGAAGGACCGCGATGGCGCGCTGCGGGTGAGCCCCGACGATGCGCGAGGGCTGGGCGTGACGGACGGCGATCGCGTGCGGGTGACCACGCGCCGCGGGAGCGCGGAGGCGGTGGTGGAGGTGTCGACGACGATGCGCGCGGGCCACGTCTCGCTGCCGAACGGGACGGGCGTCGGGGGGGTGGGCGTGTCGCCGAACGAGCTCACGTCGGGCGGGGATCGTGATCCCATCGCGGGGACGCCGTGGCACAAGCACGTGCCCGCGCGCATCGAGCGCGTGGCGTAGGGAGGGGGATCAGGGTGCGGCGGGGATGTCGGGGATGGGCTCGACGTGGACGCCGCTCTGCGCAAGTACGCGAAGCCGCTCGGCGAGGGGGCGGGCTTCGCGGAAGAGCGTCTCGGCTTCATCGGGTTGACCGCGACGGAGGCGGAGCGTGCCGAGCAGCACAAGGGACAAAATCAGATCGCGAAGTGCTTCGGGGACCTCGCCGCGGAGCGTCCGCAGGCGACGGCTGATCTCCAACGACTCCGACAAGTGTGGCTCAGCTTCAGCAAACCGCCCCAACTGAACCTGAAGATCGCCAACATTCCGCAGACCGATCGAAAGGTCTCGCTGCGCTTCGGGACTATCGCCACAAAGTGTTAGGAGACGACGGCTGATCTCCAAGGACTCACCGAAGATTGACTCGGCCTCAACGAGGTGCCCCAACGCCATCTGCAGGTTGCCGAGCTCGTCGAGGCTGATCGAGAGGTCACGCAACGCTTCGGGGACTTCACCACGAAGCATCAGCAGACGGCGGCGCATCGCCAATGACTCGGCGAACACTGACTCGGCCTTGGTGAGATGACCTTGCACAACGCAAAGCTTTCCGATCTCTTCGAGAGTGACCGAGAGATCGCGCAGCGCTTCGGGAATCTCACCACGAAGCGTCAGGAGCTTACGGCGGATCTCCAGTGACTCGCCGAAGACTGCCTCCGCATCCGCGATCTGGCCCAGCTTGACCCTAAGGTTGCCAACTTGATCGAGGTTGATCGACAGGTCTCGCAGCGTCTCTGGATCCTCACCACGAAGCGTCTGGAGGTGGCGGCTGATCTCCAACGACTCGCGGAACAACGCCTCGGCGTCCGCCAGCCGCCCCAGGACTACCCAGAGCTTGCCGACTTGATGGAGGCTGACCGAGAGGTCCCGCAGTGCTTCGGGGTTCTCGCCTCGAAGCGTCAGAAGGCGGCGTCGGATCTCCAACGACTCGCGGAACACCGTCTCCGCTGTACTGAGTTGACCCAACGCCACGCGAATCTTTCCGACCTGGTCAAGGCAGATCGAGAGGTCACGGTGCGCTTCGAGAACCTCACCTTGAAGCGTCCGGAGGCGACGACTGACTTCTACCGACTCGGTGAAGATCGCCTCCGCTCCGGCCAGCTGCCCCAGCGCCACGCGAAGTCTACCGACCTGATGCAGAGCGACCAAGAGGTCTCGCAGAACAATGGGCGTTGTCTCATCTGCCGCACGCCAACGCTCGACCTCAAGCAATCTCTCCCACGTTCGCAGAGCGGCGACCAATTCGAGGTGCCCCTCCTGCAGCCGTGCAAGTGCCTCGAGCCAAACACGTACCTCCTCTCGATCCACACCATCGGCACCCTTCAGCGCCTGTTGGTAGTGCGCCGCGGCAGCCACCGTGTCGCCCTGCTGATCTTCACATGCCGCTAGCATTCCCCACGCTCGCGCAACCCAGGCCGCCGGGGTCTGCGCGTCCCGCGCGCTGCCGAGCAGCCGCAGCAACGCCCGCCTCGCGTCATCGACTTCGCCTCGCACAGCCCTCGCCGCAGCGTCCCGCAGGGCCGGAACGTAGAGCGACTCGAAGCGCTCCGTCGTCGAGACCGGGACCTCCGCCTCGGGCACCGGGGTCGACGACACCGCGACCGGCTGCGGCGCCACATCGAGCTCCATGACGAAGGCGCGAAAGGCCCAGAGGTCGGGCGAGCGCTCCTGCGCCGCGCGCTTCGTCTCCGCCTGCGCCACCAGGACCAACGCGCCGTAATGGTTCTTCTCGAAGACCTCGCGCTGCTCGTTGGCGCGCATCAGAAAGGTCTCCCACTGCGCGAGATCCCGCAGCGAGAGCGCGTCGATCCACAGGCAGTCGTGTGTGCGCTCCCGCGCGGCGCTCACGACCTCGTGGAGCACGGTCTCCCAGGGATGCTCGTCGTTCACCTGCCACGACCGCAGGCGCGGCCCCTTCCCTCGGAGCTTCAGGGCGACCCGCGCGGCCATCACCCGCGGCGCGTCGTGCCGCACCGAGAAGATGAAGCCCAACCAGAAGTCGTCGGAGAGGTCGAACTGGTCGTGCAGCAGCGCCCACTCCGCCTCGCTCGCGTCGGTGAGCGTGGTGGACGGGTCGGCGTCGAGGCTCACGACGTTGGCGTCGCGCGGCGCGCGCGAACGGCCGCCGCCTGTTCGAGCACCGACGGCCGGATGAGCGGGTGCACATCGAACCACTCGCTGCCGTTGCGGTAGCAGAGCACCCGGTGTGTATCCAGGAAGCGCGCGAGCGATGGGATCTGATCCTCGGAGGGGAGGCAGGTGGCGTGGCTCTGCGCGATCTCGGAGAGCCACAAGGCGTCGTCGTCGGCGATCGGGAGGGCCTGGTTGCGCACGTGGTTCACCGCGGCGTCGAACACCTCGCGCGAGGCTGGGAGCGCGCGGGTGCGGCGCACGATCTCGGCGAGCATGCGAATGAGGTCTCGCAGGTGGCCGCCCGAGAGCAGGATGAGCTCGTGAAGGAGATCGCGGCCGATGTCGTCCTCGCCGAGCAGCGTCTGCCAGCGACCACGGTGCTGCACGACCTGCTCGATGGCCTGGAGCGCATGGCTCCGAGGCGCGCCGAGCACGGGTCCGGAGGCGCGCTCGCGCACCTTCAGCGTGGGGATGATCTGCAGCCCACCGAAGGGGTAGTAGTCGTCGATGTTCGCGTACTTGATCTTGAGGTAGGGGTGCACCGTGTAGACGGTGTGAATCCCAGGGATGTGCAGAAGATCGGCGTGCGCCGTGAAGAGCTTCTCCACCGATGCCTGCACCGCGGCGGCGTCGCTCAGCGTGCCCTGGATGTGCTCGACCGAGTCGACGATGACCACGACCTGACAGGCCGCGTCGCCGTTTGGCCGCAGCGTGTCGGCGATCTCGCGAATGAACTGGTGCACCTCGCGGGTGAGCGCACCGAGCGAACCCTTCCACCGGGTGCGCGCGCGCTCCCGAAAGCTTGGATGGTCCTTGAGCACCAGCTTCGCGCCCGCGGAGGCCTCCAGCTTCACCCCGTCGAGATCCCCGCCGGCCTTCACGCCGACGTTCAGCTCCGGCAGATCCACCTGGGTGTGCGCCAGAAAGTTCCACAGGCGGGTGGCGTAGCCTTCGCGCAGGGAATCGTCGCCCGTCTCCTCCATCACCGTGCCCGCCACGGCGAGCGCCAGCGCGTAGAGGAAGTCCACCGGGTCGAGCGCGCTGCCCGTGTTGAGGTAGTCCTCGATGTCGCAGAGCACAACACGGTGCCCCGCGAGCAGGAGCTCACGGCGAAGGCGCCGCAGCTCGGTGCTCTTGCCCGTGCCCCGAAACCCCGACACGAGCTGCGCGGTTGGTGTTTCGGTCGCCTCGATCGCGAAGCGAAGCAGCTGCACCGGGTCATCGTTGCGCAGCTCGGGGAGCTCGTAGAGCGGCACGTACTGCGGATCGGTCGGCTCCAGCGGTCCCAGGGTGAGGCGCCCGTAGAGCTCTTTGCGAAACGCGGTGACGAGGTCACTGCTCATCGAGACGGCGATACCACGCGGAGAAATGCAGCGGCAAGCGACAGGCTCAAGGAGAGACCGCGATCACCGGCCCTCCGGGCACACTCGCGCTGGTGTCTGGGACGACCGTGACGCCGTTGAATCCGTAGACGACAACACCGCTCTGCATGGGGGTGGATCTGGGACCCCAGACGCGGCCGCGGGTGTCGGCGTCGGCCACGCCGGCGAGGATGACCCCGAGCGGATCGGTCCACTCCTGCGCGGAATCGCGATCGCTGGTGGTGTTTCCCTGGCGCAGACGAACCAGGTTGGGGCCGGTGAACGCGTACAGGTCATCGTACGCGTCGGTGCTCACGTCGCCCGGCATCACGAGCTGCGCAGGCTGCGTCGGGGTGACGTCGACGCGGGTGAGCACGCGGAGCTGCGCGTTCACCCACTGGTAGATCACGGCCTGCGAGGTGTTGGGCACGAGCACCGCGAGCTCGCTGCGGCCGTCGCCGTCGAGGTCACTCCCGAGGGCGAGGCGCCGACCGAAGCCGTTGTCATCCGTCCCCGTGATGGGGATGACGATGTTGTTGGTCTGCAGGGAGAGGGAGAGGTAGGTCTGGCCCCCGGACGTGAAGGCGGTGTCAGAGACGCCGTCGCCGTCGACGTCCGCATCGCTCACGAAGACGTCGAGGGGCGCGAGCCCGCTGTACGCAAACCCTTCGACGAGACGTCCCTGTGCGTTCATCCCGAAGGTCCGCACGCGGTTGCGGGCCTCGGCCCTGACGCCAAAGTCGGCGCGCCCGTCGCCATCGTGATCGCCGAAGGCAAAGATGCGCTCGCCCAGGGTGAGGTCGGTGTTGGGCTGACCCGCGGCGTTGAGAAGACGGACGGAAGGCCCCTGCAACCCCATGGCGCTGCCGCGGTGCAGGTAGACCTCACGGCCCGGGTTCAGGTTCCAGGTGATGACCGCGTCGCCGAAGGAGTCGCCATCGACGTCGCCCACGGCGGCCACGGCCACGGGACGGGCCTGCTCCGACGGCCCCGGGATCGTCGCGCCGCTCCCGAGTGTACCGGCGCCCTCGAACGGCAGGACGCGCACCTCGGTCTGGGTCGCCAGCAGCAGGTCCGCGCGGCCGTCGTTGTTGAAGTCGGGCCAGCGCCCCCAGTGGGGCGCGGCGTTGTTGTCGTAGAAACTTCCCATCGACACGATGTGTCGCCAGGGCGAGGTCCAGACGTTGCCGCCGGCGCCGACCTCGATGCGCAGGCAGAGGTAGTTGCGCCCCGTGGAGACGTCGACGCTGTTGCCGAAGATCCGCGTCACGGTCTGGACGCCGTCGCAGTTCATCCCCATCGCGGTGCGCACGCTGACGATGATGGTCCCGCGGTACTGGACGCGCACCGGGATGCGCGCCGAGAGGAAGCGCTCGTTGGGCAGCGGAGAGAGCCACTCCACGGGCGGCGGCCCCGCGGGCACGTCGGGCGCGACAGACACGTCGGACACATCGCGCGCGGTGGGGACGTCTCGAACAGGAGGTCCCGCGTCGACGAGGACGTCGCTGGCGTCGGTCACATCGCTGGCGTCGCGGACGTCGCTGGCGTCGAAGACGTCGTGGGCGTCGCTCGCGTCGAGGACGTCGACGACGTCGGTCGTGACGGCCACGTCGCGCGCGTCGCTCGCATCGAAGTCGATGGGCACATCGACCGCGGCGAGGTCCGTCGCGGGCGAGCGGTCTGCGGGGGGCGCGTCGTCGGGCGCGTCGACGGCCGCGACGAGGTCGGGCGGCGCGGAGACGTCGACCACCGCGTCGGTCACGTCGGGCATCGCGGCGTCGTCGACAGAGACGCACTCCCCCGCACGTCGCGCGGACGCGGTGTAGCGCAACCCGCTGGCGCACAACGAGATCGACACGGGCTCGGCGCAGTGCCCCGCGACGCAGCGCGCGCCCGGCACGCTGTCGCACGCGCGGTCACCGCCCGCGAGGTCGCAGCGATAGGGCTCGGCGGCGGGGAGGCAGCCGAGCAGCAGCGATGCCGAGATTACCCACGCCCGTGCGTTCACGTTGGCACCGGGGCGGACGCTACCCCGCGGTCGCCATCGCGTCTACCGCGAGGGCGCCGCGGGACGGGCGATCACTTGATGAAGAGCAGCTCGCGGTACGAGGGCAGCGGCCAGAGGTGCGAGGCCACGTGGGTCTCGAGCTCGTCGCCGAGGCGACGGAGGTCCTGCATGAGCGGGAGGATGGTGTGGCGCAGGTGGTGGGCGTGCTCCCACGCGTCGGGGTCGTGGTGGTTGTCGGCGGTGTCGAGGGCGTCGACGGCCGTGACGAACTGCGCGAGCAGGGTCGCGAAGGCCTGGAGCTGCGTGCGCGACGAGGTCGCATCAACGCCCGCGCTCTGCGTGGCCGCCACGGTGGTCGCGAGCAGCGTCTGGTGCGCGAGCGCCGCGGGGAGGATCTGCTGCCGCGCGAGGAGCACCATGGCCTCGCTCTCGATCTGGATCTCCTTGGCGTACTTCTCGATGTAGATGTACGCGCGGCTCTCGGTCTCGGCGCGGGAGAAGACCTTGTACTTCTCGAAGAGCGCGGCGTTCTTCTCGGCCTTGAGCACCGGGATCGCCGTGGTGCTGTCGCGGAGGTTCGGCAGCCCGCGGCGCTCGGCCTCGGCGTGCCACTCGGCGGTGTACCCGTCGCCGTTGAAGATCACCCGCTTGTGCTGGCGGATGATCCCCTGCATCACGGTGACCGCGGCCTCCTGGAGGCGCTCGGCGGAGGGGGCGGCGCCGGCGAGGCGCTCGAGCTCGGTGGCGAAGAAGTCCAGCGACTCGGCGACGATGGTGTTCAGGATGGTGACGGGCAGGCCCACCGACTGGCTCGACCCCACCGCGCGGAACTCGAACTTGTTGCCCGTGAACGCGAAGGGCGAGGTGCGGTTGCGGTCGCCCGAGTGCCGCGGGATCTCGGGCAGGGTGCGCGCGCCGAGGTCGATCTGGCCGCCCTTGAGGGTGCGGT
>JBILLI010000367.1:0-7380 GCA_044376155.1 Polyangiales bacterium | reverse complement strand
GAGCAACTGCGCGGGCGTCTGCCGCGACCTCACCAACGACCTCGCCCACTGCGGCGCCTGCGGCAACGCGTGCGGCGCGGGGCAGGTGTGCTCCGCGGGGGCCTGCGTGGTCTCGTGCGGCGCGGGGCTGAACAACTGCGGCGGCGTCTGCCGCGACCTCGCGAGCGACCTCGCGCACTGCGGCGCCTGCAACCGCGCGTGCGCCGCCGGGCAGGTGTGCTCCGCGGGGATGTGCGTGGTGAGCTGCGCCGCGGGCACCACGAACTGCGGTGGCGTGTGCCGGGATCTCCAGGCCGACAACCGCAACTGCGGCTCCTGCGGGCGCGTCTGCGGCGCGGGCACCGCGTGCGTCGACGGGGCGTGCGTGGTGTCGTGCGGCGCGGGGCTCACGGTCTGCAGCGGCGCGTGCCGTGACACCCAGAGCGACCCGGCGAACTGCGGCGCGTGCGGCACCGTCTGCGCGAGCGGGCAGGTCTGCGCCAGCGGCCGCTGCGCCCTCCTCTGCGGCGCCGGACAGACCGCGTGCGGCGGCGCCTGCGTGGACCTCCAGCGCGACACCGCGAACTGCGGCGGCTGCGGCACTGTCTGCCCCGTGCCCACGGGCGGCGCGGCGACCTGCGCGCGGGGCGCGTGCGGCATCACCTGCACGCTCCCGCTGGTGCCCTCGGGCTCGAGCTGCGTGCAGAGCGAGTACGGCAACGGCGCCGATGGCGCGGGCGACGTGAGCGGCACGCGGGACCTCTCCCGCGAGAGCGTCTCGGGCCGCGGATCCCCCGACGCGCCGTGGTTCACCGTGAGCGCCATCGGCACGGGCTCCGTCACCCTCAGCGGCACCGCCGTGGGCCTCGCCGCGGGCGACGAGGTCATGCTGATCAACCTCCAGGGCGGCCCTGGCGCGGTCTCGCGCGTGGGCACCTACGAGTTCCTGCGCGTGAGCGCCGTCACGGGCAGCACCGTGGCCTTCGTCGGCACCGTCGCGAACACCTACGGCGCGAGCGGCAACACCTCCCTCGCAGGCCAGGTCATCGCCCTGGTGCGCGTGCCCGCGTACAGCGCACTCACCGTGCGCGCCGGGGCCGTTCTCACCACCGCGGCGTTCAACGGCAGCACCGGCGGCGTGCTCGCGTTTCGCGTCTCGGGCGACCTCAACGTCGCCGCCACCGGGCGCATCGACATGACCGCCCGGGGCTACCGCGGCGGCCCCCCCGGCGCCGCCACCGACCAGGACACCTACCAGGGCGAGAGCCGCACCGGCCGCGGCTGCGGCGGACAGATCGGCAACTGCAACCAGGGCTACCTCAACAGCCCCTGCAACACCTGCTGGCAGGGCAACGACGGCGGCGGCGGCGCGTCGGTCACCGGCGGCGGCGGCAACCACGGCGGCGGCGCCACGCCGGGTGTGTCGTGGAACGGCGGCGCGGCCAATCCCCCCTCCGCGGGCGGCACCTACGGCGCGGCGAACCTCTCGCTGATCACCCTCGGCTCCGGCGGCGGCGGTACCTGGCGGGGCAGCAACGTCATGAGCCTCATGCCCGGCCCCGGCGGCAACGGCGGCGGCGCGGTGTTCTTCACCGCCCTGCGCGCGAACTTCACCGCGAGCGCGGTCACCGTGCGCGGCGAGACCTGCACCGCGGCCTCGGCCGGGAGCTTCGACTACGGCTGCGGCGGCGGCGCGGGCGGGAGCCTCTACGCGCGCGTGCAGACCCTCGTCGCGACCGGCGTGGTGGCCGACGCGCAGGGCGGCAACGGGGTGATCCCGCCCTCTCCCGCGGGACGCGTCTCGCGCCCCGGCGGCAACGGCGGCGTCGGGCGCGTGCGGGTCGACGCGCGCACCGTGAACGGGCTCATGGGCGGCACCTCCGACGCCAACACCGCGATCAACGCCGCGGTGGAGCCCGACCCCGGCTTCATCGCCACCGCGCCCTGACGAACCAGGGTTCATCACCGCTCGTTGTCGTCACCGCGCTCGCGTCACCGCACCTTCGTGCGCCCCTCGACCCCGCCCGTGGCTCCGTTCGGCAGAGATCTCTGAACCACGCTTGTTCTCAGGGCGAATTCGCGGTTCGTGGCCCCCTTCCCCGTCCCTTCCCCCGCCTCGGGGGAAGGGTGGCGAACCGCTGCTTCAGGAATGGTCCAATCGTCTCGAAACGCTTGGGGTGCAACGCCTTTCGCCGCACACCGGTCGTGTTCCATTCGCGTGGACCATTCCCAAGACAGCGGCTCTCCACCCTTCCCCCGAGGCGGGGGAAGGAACGGGGAAGGGGGCCACGGGCCGCGAATTCACCACAGAATCAAGCACATTTCAGAGACGAGCGCCGAACGGAGCCACGGGCGGGGTTGGGGCTCGCCGTGATCGGTAAGGCCACGAACATTCAAGCCCGTGCAGCGCATCGCCACCGCGCCCTGACTACCGCTTCCACGCAGGGCGCCCGGCACCCACCGCGAGGCCGCGCTGCCGCGAGATCAACCCGCGGTAGGTGAGGCCCACCTCGTTCTGCAGCAGGGAGTACAGCACCCGCCCCGCGGCCTCGGCGTCGTCGGTGGCGCGGTGCGCGTTGGTGAGGTCGATGCCCGCGCGGGCGGCCACCTCGCCGAGCTTGAAGCCCTTCGCGGTCGACTGCAGCGCGCGCGCCCAGACGAGGGGATCGACCCAGTCGAGACCCGGGCGCAGCGCGGGCGGGACCTTCGTGGTCTTCGCGGGAGAGATCCCCGCGCGTCGCATCTCGGCGTGCACGAATCCCCGGTCGAAGCCGGCGTTGTACGCCACCGGGATGCGCCCCTGGAGGTGCTCCACGACCTTCGCCGCGAGGGCCTCGAAGCGCGGCTCGTTCTTCACCCGCTCGTCGGTGATCCCGTGCACCGCGGCGGCCTCCTTGGGGATGGGCATGTTCGGGTTCACCAGGAACCCATGACGCCCCGTGACCTCGCCGTTCTGCATGTGCACCACGGCGATTTCCACGATGCGGTCGCCGCGAGCGGGGTCCTTGCCCGTGGTCTCGGTGTCGATCACCGCGAGGGGCAGGTCGCGCCAGGGGAGATCCACCTCAAGGTCCTCCGCGAGGCCGAGCTGGGCGGGCGGCGCGCGGAGCAGGAACTCCGCGATGCCAGGGTACGGCAGCCCTGTGGGGAAACACCCGCAGGTGTCGTGCTTCGCGTGCGCCATGGCAGGTCGGGGATCGAAGCACGCCCCCCTCCATCAGCGCCAGAATTGATCGGGAATCGCCGCGCGCTCAGAAGCACGCGCGGTAGCGGCAGAAGCCCTCGGCGGTGACCCCCGCGGGCCACGGCGAGGCGCCGCCGTCCATCGTCGGCGGGTTCACGTCGAGCACGATGCGGCGCGCGGCCACGGTCTCGCCCCCGTCCTGCTTCACGATCGCGAGGGACTCGTACGCCCGTCGGCACCCGAGCGCCGCGGGCACGCCGCCGTCGGTAATCACATCTCGCCACCGCGCGGTGATGCGCCACTCCAGCCGCACCGGACCGCGCACGCCGAAGAAGCGCGGCCCCTCGGCGCCCGTGATGAAGGCCACGGGGTCGGCGTTCACGGCCTCCACCGCGAAGTCCGAGACCTCCGTGACGCGGCGGTCGTCGACGCCCACGCCACGGTCCAGGAGGGTCACCAGGAGCCCTTCGCCCATGCCGTCCCAGCGCAGCGACCAGGGCAGCGGCCACTCGCTGCCCGCACGCTCGTCGAGGATCCAGCGGTCGCGCGACGAAGGGCTGTTGGCGTTCACGGGATCACTCCCGAAGCGCAACTCGAAGCCGTCGCTGAGCCCGTCGAAATCACTGTCGGCGCGAGCGGGGTCGCTGCGTCGCGCGGCCTCGGTGGCGTCGCAGACCCCGTCGCCGTCGCTGTCGGCGGTGGGCGAGAGCGTGTCGCTGGCGACGGTCGTCCGGTCGGTGGCTCGCGCATCGCGCGCCGCGGCGTCCCCCGAGGGCGACACCGAGGTGCCACATCCCAGCGCGCAGAGGGCGAGAACGACCGCGAGGCGAAGCACGACGACGGAGGTACTACCACGCGGGTCCGCGATCCACCCGCGGATCTCCCCGCGCCGTTGCGCGTCCCCTCGCGCCGCGCGACCCTGCGGGTGATGTCGCTCCTTCGACACGCGCTGCTGGGCTCGATGATGCTGGGCGGGTGTGTCGCCCCTGAAGCCCCCGCGCAGGCGGTGTCCCCCATCGCGATCCCCGGGCGATGGATCGCGCCCGGCAGCACCCAGGCCATCGCCGCCACGCAGAGCGTTCCGGTGGTCGATCCTCCCGCGGTGTCACCCCAGGGGCGCTGCACCAGCACCAACGCCTTCGCGTGCTCGTGCATCCACCCGGCGTGCATGCCCGCGCTCCCGGGCACCCGCGAGCTCGACGCGTACCTCCGTCGACGCTTCACCTTCTTGCGCGCGGGCGGCACCTACTGCTGTCGGCAGAACAGCGCCACGACCTCGGTGCCGCGGCTCTCGGTGCACTCCCTCGGGCGCGCCATCGACCTCATGGTCCCCATGGACCGCGGTGACGCCGACAACACCCTCGGCGATCAGGTCGCCAACTGGCTCGTCGAGAACGCCGAGCACATCGGCGTCCAGCGCGTGGTGTGGGACCGCTCGTACTGGAACGGCGAGCGCGGCTTCGGCCCCCTCGCGTCGAACTCCCTCCCGCACACCGACCACCTCCACGTGGAACTCAGCCTCGACGGCGCCGCGCGGCGCACGCCCTTCTTCACCTCGGGCGCGTCTACGGGCACGAGCTGCGACGCGCGCTGCGACGGCTCCCGGGTCATCGCCGCGAACTGCGCGGTGACCGAGTGCGCCACGATGGGCGCGACCTGCGTGGGCACACCCCCGCGCTGCGGCGAGCCCTCTGCCCCCGAGCCCGCCGCGGCCATGGCCGTCCCCAACGCCCCGATGCCCACGCTCCGCGCGCTCACCGACGCGCTGCGGGTCACCGCCCTGGAGCCCTCGCGGCGCTTCGACACGCGCACGCCCGCGGAGTCGACCCGGCTGGTGCGCGCGGGCACGGGCGCCCTCGCCGAGAACACCGTGGTGCACCTCCGGGACTGGTCCGACGCCGCGCTCCCCGCGGGCACGCGCGCCGTGTGGATGAACCTCACCGCGATCTCCGACACCCTCGCGGGCTTCGTCACCGCGTGGCCCGAGGGCGACCCCCGGCCCGAGACCTCGTCGCTGAACTACGCCGCGCGCGACATTCGCGCCAACGCCGCGGTGGTCGCGCTGAACCCGTCGCAGGGGATGTCCCTCATGCCCTCGTCCACCGTGCACCTCGTGGGCGACCTCAACGCCGCCTTCGCGCCCACCGGCGGAGGCCTCTCGCTGCTCCCGCCCACGCGGGTGTACGACTCCCGCTCCGCGTCGAACCCCTTGCGCAGCAACGAGGTCCGCACGATCACCCTGCCCTCCCCTGCGGGCGCCACGGGGGTCTTCGGCACCGTCGCGGTCATCGCCGGGAGCGTGCCGGGCTTCGTGCAGGTGTTCCCCTGCGGGGGATCCCCCACCACCAGCGCGGTGAACTTTCCGGGCCCCGGCGTGGCCTCCAACGCCTTCGCCAGCGCGCTGCGCGACAACACCCTGTGCCTCCTCGGCAACACCGACGTCGACGTGGTGGTCGACGTCACGGGCTACGTCACCCCCGCGGGCACGCTGTCGTATCGCCCGATTGCGCCGGTGCGCCTGCTCGACACGCGCGGCGCCACCACGGCCTACGCGGGTCGCCTCGGCGCGCGGCAGGTGGTGGAGCTCGCGGTGCAGTCGCTCCCGGGTGCGCCCGCGAACGTCGGCGCGGCGGTGGCCAACGTCGTGGCCCTGGGCGCCACCGAGCCCGGGTTCGTCTCGGTGTTCCCCTGCGGCGGCGCGGTGCCGGGCACGTCGTCGCTGAACTTTCCGGTGGAGACCCCGCGCAGCACGCTCACCCTCAGCGGCCTCGGCGGCGGACGTCTCTGCGCCTTCACCAGCACCCGCGCGCACCTCATCGTGGACCTCGTGGGCGTGTGGGTCTCCACCGCGGGCGCGGCGCCCGACATGCCGCCCGTCCCCGCCCCCGAAGACGACGGCGACGACCTGCACCCCGACGGCGACGCGGGCGTATCCCGGGCGGACGTACCCATCCCATCATCGTCGGACGGCGGCCCCACGGACGATCGTGGGAGCACGAACGATGTCCCGGGCGGGGTGAACCCGCAGCGCCCCGACGTGCCGGGGAGCCCGGGTGACAACAACGGCGCCGACCTCCCCGACAGCGGTGTGACCACCGACCTCGACCGCCCCGGATGTGCCTGCCGCGCAACGGCTTCGACGCACCCGGGGATGGGCGCAGGGTGGCTGCTGGGCGCGCTCCTCGTGAGGCGGCGGCGTCAGTCGGCCACGGCGAGGCGCAGGGTCAACGGCTGACCCTCGCGGATCACCTCCACCCGCAGCTCCGTGGCCGTGCGCAGCCCGGCGAAGACCGCGAGGGCGTCGTCGGGGCGCTCCAGCGCACCGCCGTTCACCCGGGTCACCACATCACCCACGCGAAGGTCGAGACCCGCGCGGTTCCAGCGAAGGAGGTGACGCGCGCGGTCGATGCGCCAGCCCACGAAGCGCCCGTTGCTCAGGGCGGGCGACACCACCACGTTGGCGAGGAACGCACCGAGGCCCGCGCGCACCGAGCCCTCAAGCTCCGCGCGGGTGAGCCGCGCCGGGGCCTCGGCGACGGTCACCGCCGCGCGCTCGCCCCCCGGGGGATCAAGACGCAGGTCCTCGGGGCGGATCTCGTCGCGCGGCGCCGACGCGCAGCCCGCGAGAAGGAGCCCCAGCACCACCTCACGCGCGCGCAAGGATCGCCTCCACCTCGGTGAGCACCGCGCGGTGCACGGCGTCGGCGCCCGCGTCGCCGTTGACGTGGGCCACGCGGTCGCGCGGGAAGTGCCGGTCGATGTCGCGATAGAACGCCGCGAGGCGGGCCTGCAGCGCGTCGTCGTCGAAGATCTCGGGCCGCCCCGCGCGGGCCGTGCGGCGGGCGAGGGCCACCTCGGGGGAGACGTCGAGGACCACGGTGAGGTCGGGGCGGCGCGCGCGGGCGTTGAGCGCGAGGATCCACGCGAGCACGGCGTCGTCGCCCGCGGTGATCCCCTGGTAGGCCACGCTGCTCGCGTCGTAGCGGTCGGAGATCACCACGGTGCCCTCGCCCAGGGAGGGCGAGATCTCCGCGGCGACATGGTCGAGCCGGTCGGCGGCGAAGAGCGCGGCGAGGGTCTCCCACCCCAGCGGGGTCGGGGTCGCGCCGGGGAGCACCAGCCGTCCCGTGAGCACCTGTCGAATGAGCACCCCGATGGGACCATCGCTGGGCTCGCGGGTGGTGCGCACGCGCATCCCCCGGGCGCGCAGGGCGTCA
>JBILLI010000366.1:0-7381 GCA_044376155.1 Polyangiales bacterium | reverse complement strand
CAACCTCACGAACCTGCACCTCCACGGCGGCCACGTGCAGCCCGAGCTCGCCACCGCCGACCCCGCGAACCCCTGCGGCGGAGAGGGCTGCGGCGACGACCAGCGGTTCTACGGCGACAACGTGCTCATCACCGTCGCGCAGCGGGCCCGCGCGCGCTACCGCTGGGACCTCGACGAGGACGGGCACCACCACGAAGGCACCCAGTGGTATCACCCGCATACCCACGGCTCGACGGCGATCCAGGTGATCAACGGGGTGGCGGGCGCGTTCATCATCGAGGGCCCGCTCGACGCCGAGCCCGCCGTCGCCGCGACCCGCGAGCGGGTGATGGTGATCAACGAGCTGCCGCTCACGCACGAGACCACCGCGGCCCTCGGGCCAGACGTCCCGTGCGACGAGCGCAACCTCTCGATGAACAACTTCCTCGGGGTCACCGAGGGCAACCCGATGGTGGTGAACGGCCGCCTGCGCCCGCGCATGGTCACCCCCGCAGGACAAATCGAGCGCTGGCGCATGGTCTACGCGGGCACCCCCGACGAGATGGGGATGAAGCTCCACCCCGCGCTCGACGCCGACTGCACCCGCTTCGACCCCACGCGGCGCATCGAGCTCGTGCAGTACGCCCGCGACGGGATCACCCTCCCCCGCTACTACCGCAACGACACCGTGTGGGTCTCACCCGGCTACCGCGTCGACACCTTCGTCGCGATGCCCACCACCCCGCAGACCCTCTGTCTCGTCGGGCGCCGTCCGTTCGACCCCCTGGGCTCGGTGATCGCGGTCGTCGAGGTGCGCGGCGACCGCGGCGCGCCCACCGCCACGCAACTCCCGCCCGAGTCGGTGGTGAGTCGACACGCGCCGCCCGTCACCTGGCCAGGACGCGTCGACGGCGCCGCGACGCAGGTGAGCTGCGAGTCGGTGACGCGCGTGCACCAGCGCGTGGGGCTGCTCATGCCGCCCGTGTCGCTCCCCTCCACCACGCGACAGTCACGCGGCGGCGCGTGCACCCCGGGGCCCCACACCGCGACGCCGGGGCCGGTGTGCCAGTGCCCCTCGCCCAACATCAACTGCCGCCGCTACGAGGAGCGCCGCGCGCGCAACTACCGCAGCGACCGCGTGGCCGTCACGGGTGACAGCGAGCGCTGGGAGGTCGTGGCGCTCGACGGGCACCCCTTTCACGTCCACATCAACCCCTTCCTCGTGTGCCCCAACGACTCCAACAAGGAGCCGAACTTCGCGCACTGGCGCGACACGCTGTGGGTCCAGGCCGACGACCGCGCGCGTCACCTGCTGATGAACTTTCGCGCGTTCACGGGGCGCTTCGTCACCCACTGCCACAAGCTCAATCACGAGGACGAAGGGATGATGGAGCGCTTCGAGCTCTGCGCCCGCGACGACCGCGCGTGTCAGTGCCAACGCACCGATGCGATGGGACAGTGCGTGAGCCAGGCGGGCTGCCAGGAGGACGACCGACAGTGCGCGTTCGCCGCGGAGGTCACGGCGTCGTATCCGCGTCCGCCGCTGCCGAACCCCGCGCGCTGCGGGCCGTGAGGGGCACCTACCCCGCGAGGCCCACCCAGCGCGCCGAGCGCTCCCAGAGTTCCTTCGCGAGGGCGGGGTCTTGCGCGACGCGGGCGGGGGCGCGCTCGCCGCCGTCTTCGTCGTAGTAGCGCCCGTCGTGGTCGGCGACCTCGGGCGAGGTCGCGCAGCGCAGCGAGGCCACCGCGCCCTGCTCGGGGGTCTTCATGCGCAGCATCATCAGCGGGCGAATGGGCCACGGCACCTCGCGCCACACCTCCGAGGCGATGACCCCGGGGTGCAGCGCATAGCTGTGCACGTTGGGCCCCGCCGCGCCCCGCGCGAGCTCCGCGGTGAAGAGCACGTTGCAGAGCTTGCTCACGGAGTACTCGGGAAAGCCCGTGAAGCTCTCGCGCGTGTGCAGCTTCTCCCAGTAGATCCCGCCGACGCGGGTGTGCGCGCGGCTCGCGACGTTCACGATGCGCGACCCCGCCTGCGCCTGGAGCCTCGGGAGCAACAGGTTCGTGAGCAGAAAGGGGCCGAGGTGGTTCGTCGCGAAGGTGAGCTGAAACCCGTCGGTGGAGACCCCCCGCACGCCCGCCACACCCGCGTTGTTGATGAGCACGTGGAGAGGCTCATTGCGCGCGAGAAAGGCCTCGGCGCAGCGGCGCACGGAGCGCAGGTCGCTGAGGTCCACCGGCACGAAATCCGCGTCTCCACCGGCCGCGCGGATCGCGTCGAGCACGGGCTGCGTCTTCGCCTCGGAGCGGTTCGCGAGGATCACCCGTCCCCCTCGACGCGCGAGCGTCTCGGCGGTGACCCGGCCGATGCCCGCGCTCGAACCCGTGATGAAGAAGGTGCGTCCCTGGAGGTCCTGCGCGTCGGTCATGGCGCGGGGACGGTACCTGAATCCCGCGGGGGTGGGTCTTCGCGCTCCCTCGCGCGCTGCAGGGCGTCTTCGTTGCGGTGCACGAGGTAGCCCACCTCGCTCTGGATGTCCTCGTCGGTGGGCGGCCAGTGGCCGTAGCGCGGGGTCTCGCCGGGGCCGGAGAAGTCGGTCCAGGTGGCGCGTCCCTCGTCAGGGTCGCGCACGTCGAGGTGCACAAAGATGGAGTTGGGATAGTACCCGACGCCCACGTTGGGGAGCGTGCGCGCGAAGTCTCGGAGGTCTTCGTTGGTGACGTGGCGGATGCGGAGATCGAGGGCGCGGGCGTGCGCGTGGCGGCTGTCGCCGTCGGTGGGGCGGTAGCCCGACACGATCTCGATGGACTCTCCCGGGTAGTGCTCCGAGAGGGTCTGCAGGAGCTGCACGAGGCGGGGGTGGAGCACCCGCACGCCCTGCGAGACCTCGATCATGGGGTCGCGCGTGGCGGGGTCTCGGGGGACCGTGGGCGCGGGGGTGCGCGCGCGGCGACGGACGCGGGGGAGAGGGTTCTCGTCGGTGAGGGTCCACCCCGACGTGGCCACCACGCGACGGAGCTCGGTGACCGCGGGGCCGAGGTTGGTCTGAAACTCCCGCTGCGGCTGGGCGAGCAGCGCGAGGGCGGCCATGGCCCCGAGGGTGGGGTGCCCCGCGCAGTCGGTGAGCGCGCCAGACCACTGCGGCGCGTCGCGCGTGCGCAGCCGACGGATCTCCACGGGCGCGTGCAGGCACGGCGCGGGCGGGGGCTGTGCGTCGCGCGGGCGCACGGGGTGACGTCGACCGCGAACCTCGGTGAGCGCGAGCACGAGCTCATCGCTGGCCCCCTGCGCGGCGGCGAGGGCGATGCGCTCGGGGTTGCGTCGGCTGGGCCGCGGCGCGGGCGCGGTAGGTGCGGCGAGGCGGGTCTGCCGGGGTTGTGCGAGGGCGAACGATCCCCCGAGGGTCAGGGCGAAGACCACCGCGGCGGAGAACGAACGGCGCACCCCGAGGGGTCTAGGCCGCGATGGATCAGGGCGACAACTTTCGCGCGACGGGCCCCGGGGGCGGGATCACCGTGTCGAGCGGGCCATCGTCGCGCAGGGCCCAGTAGAGCGGCAGCGGGAGGTACCCGGGCCCCAGGGCGAAGACCTCCCATCCCAGCAGGAGATCACTGCGACCGGGGTTCACCGCGACGATGGGGGTGCGCCCGAGGCGCGCGAGGTCCATGAAGGGATTGCCCGCCTCGCCGTAGTGGAGGAACTGCGCGCCGCGGTAGCCCTGCGGAAAGGTCACCCCGTCGGCGCTGCGCAGGCGGTAGTGCCCGAAGGTGATGGGGCGCTGGTGGCGGTCGGTGAGGGGCACCTGCGGGCTGTCGACCCCGCGCTGCTCCATGCGCACGTTCCACCCGCGCACCTCGTCGTCGGGCGTGTCGCGGGTGAAGGTCTTGCGGAACGTGTGCCACAGGATGCGCCGCGCCCACCCCGGGAGACTCAGGTCCACCCCGAGGAACTGCCGCCCCACGATGGCGCCCTCGTCGATGCGATGCCCGCGGAGCATCACCGCGTGGAGCTCCTTCGCGTTCATCGCCATGAGGTCGTGGAGGGTGAGAGAGGTCTCGTCGCGCATGGGGGATGTCATCGTCGATACCACGGTCCGTCGCTCACCGCGGCGCGCGCAGCGAGGCGAGCGGACCGCGAAGGGCGTTGAGGTCCACGGGCCCCTGCACGCCGCGGCGTCTTCCGCGGTTGTGGTGCTGCCAGAGCACCCACTCCTCCGTGCGAAACTCAGGGCGCTGAAAGAGCGCGCGGATCCAGAAGCGCTCGCCGCGCAGCCCGCGGAGGTGCAGCGCGTGGAACTCTTCGGTCACGTAGAGAATGGGCCGCCGCCCGTGCGCCGCCTCGACGCGCGCGAGGAAGTCTCCCACCTCGCGGGGCACGTCGGTCATCGCCGGGCCCTCGCGGCAGGGGCCCATGTGCTCCAGGTCCAGCGCGGGCGCGAGCGCGTCGGGGTCGTGCGGCACCGTGGCGAGAAAGTTCGCGGCCTGCTGCGCGCCCGGGCGGCACAGGGTGAAGAAGTGGTACGCGCCCCGAGGGATCCCCGCGGCCCGCGCGCCATCCCAGTTCTCGCGAAAGCGCGCGTCGACGTGGCCGCCGCCCTCGGTGGCCTTGAGGTATGCGAAGCGCACGTCGGTGCGGGCGAGCACGGCCCAGTCGATGCGCCCCTGGTGGTGCGAGACGTCCACGCCGGTGACGAGCCCCGCGGCCCACGGGGTCCACCAGCCCGCGACCATCGCCGCGACGGCGGCGATGACCGCGAACACCAGCGCGGCGAACACGGCGGGGCGGTGACGGGAGCGCGCGCGCGACGACATGGCGAACGAGGGGAAACACGACAGCTCCGCGGGGGTCAACGCGCGCGGTGGCCGTTGACCGCGAAGTCGCGCCGCGCGCCGCGGGGGTGGTAGAGCGGCGACGAAGCCCGCGATGACCTCCCGCCGATGAATCGCGCCACCCTCGTTCGTGGCATTCAGCTCGTGGTCCTGCTCACGCTGCTGTCGTTCGCGGTGATCCTGTGGCGGGGGGTGAGCGCGCACCAGACCGACCTGCGCGTGGGCCTCTCGACCCTGCGCCCGGCCTGGCTCCTCGTGGCCGCGCTCTGCGCGCTGCAGGAGGGCGTCTGCGGCGGCACGCGGATGTTCGTGCTCGGGCGGGTGCTGTGCCCGCAGCTCCGCTGGCGCACCGCGGTGGCGTCGGAGTTCGTGCTGATGTTCGTCGCGGGGATCACCCCCGGGCAGGTGGGCGCGCCCGTCGCGCAGGTCGCGACCCTCGTCGAGGGCGGAATGCCCTTCGAGGCCATCGCCACCGCGGAGCTCCTCACCGCGTCGTGCACCCTGGGCTTCTTTCTGCTCACCGCGTGCGTGCTGATGGTCATGCGCGCCACGGGGCTGCTGGTGGTCCCCGACGTGCCGGGCCTCGACTGGCTCGTGGGCCTCTCCACCGTGGCCTTCGGCGCGGGCCTCGGCGCCATCGCGCTCTGCGTGGTGCGTCCCGCGCTGCTCAAGGCCTTCTTTCGCGGGGCCGCCCGGGTGCTCGGCCCGCCGTGGCACGCCCTGCGACACGCCCTCGGCGCCCTGCCCCGCCTCGGCGCCCTGCGGCACACCCCCGCGCTGCGACGCGGCCATCTCAGCGAGCGGCTGCAGCGCGCGGTGGACCGGGTGCACGCCGGCATCGCGGTGTACCAGCAGCGCGGCCGGGCCGCGGTGCTCACGGCCTTCGCGCTCACCGTGGGCTTCTTCTGGGCGCGCTTCTCGGTGGCCTACTTCATCCTCCTGGGCCTCGGGCTGTCGACCGCGCCGCGGGCCTTCGTCTCGGTGGGCCCTCCCCTCGCGCAGGTGATCGCGGTGCAGAGCCTCTTGAACTTCGCGCTCTACCTCTCGCCCACGCCGGGCGCGTCGGGCATCGCCGAGGCGGGCTCCAACGCCCTCATGGCCCCGTGGGTGCCCCCGGCCTACGAGCTCCCCTACGTGGTGCTGTGGCGCCTGCTGGCGCTCTTTCTCTGCATGTTCGCGGGGGGCGCGTATGTGTTCCGCTACCTCGGGACCGACGTGTTGGAACGCCGCGCGCGCGAGGCCGAGGCCGCCGAGCGGGCGCTGGAGGAGCGCGACGTCTCACCGTCTTCGTGAGCGCCCCGCCGTGCGATACCCTGTCGCCATGGGAATTCACGAGGTGCTGGAGGCGGTGACGCCGGTGTCGTCGAAGGTGCTCGGGGGGCTGCGCGCGGGCGCGGCGGGAGAGGGTCCGCGGGCGTGGCGCACGCGCTTCGCGCCCGAGGTCGTGGGGCTGCTCAGCGCGATGCTCGAGGGCGCCTGGCTCCTCGCGCGGGTCGACGGGACCATCGACCCCTCGGAGCGCGCGACCCTCTCGGCGGTGATCGCCACGGTCACGGGCGACGCGCTGCGCGCCGAGGAGATCGACGACCTGCTCGACGAGGCCGCGACGCGGCTCATGCAGCAGGGCCTCGCGGTGCGCTGCGCGGCGGTGGGCGAGGCGCTCGCGGGGGCCGACGTCGGGGAGGCCGGGCTGCGCGTGGCCCTCGCCGTGGCGGCGGCGTCGTACGGGGTGAGCCTCGCCGAGAGCGTCACCGCCGCGGCCATCGCGCGCGCCGCGGGCATCGAGGACGCGCGGGCGGATGTGATCCTGCGCGAGACGCTGGCGGCGCTGGCGGCGAAGCCCCAGGGGTGAGCCGCGCTCAGCGGGCGACCCGCGTCGGGGCGGGCGCGCGCCAGCGGCGGGGGTCGATGACGTCGGTGAGGTCCACGGCGAGGCGGCGGTTGAGCACCGCGGGCTCGGGGGGCGGGCGCGCGAGCAGGTCGCCGAGGGCGCGCACGGTCTCGTCGAGGTCGGCGCGGGTGTCGAAGAGCAGCACCGGGGAGAAGCGGGCGGGCGCGCGCGCGACCATGGTGCGCAGGTCGGTCGCGAGGCGCTCGTTGCGCTCGAAGCACAGGATGGGCGCGCGGGCGTAGTACTCCAGCGTGGGGTCCACCTGGGGCACGCCGTCGTGGTAGCTCGCGTTGTGGTAGGGCAGCGCCGCGCGCGCGAAGATCACCCGCTCGTACCGCGTGGTCATCGGCCGCACCCGGTCGACGATCAGCCGCACCGCGGCGCGCTCGCGCGCGGGCTCGGCGGTGCTGAACGCGCCGGGGCTGTAGGTGCGCGACCCCACCCACGCGAGCAGGCACAGCGCCGCGGCGGTGTAGATCCCCGGCCCGCGGCGATCGCGCGCGGCGAGGGAGACCGCGGTGGTGCTCGCGAGGAGCATCGCGAAGGGGAGGTAGTGCCGCGCCTCGTAGGTCATCGCGTGGTGGACCAGCACGAAGCGAAACGCCACGCCCCCCGCGAGGAGCGCGGCGAGGAGCCCGAGCTCGGCGCGGTCCGAGGGAGCGTCGCCGCGCGCATCGCCGA
>JBILLI010000365.1:0-7382 GCA_044376155.1 Polyangiales bacterium | reverse complement strand
TCAGGATCTTCGTGCGGCCCGTGAACCCCCGCGCGAGGCGCAGCGCGCTCATGCACGCCTCGGTGCCGCTGGAGCACAGCCGCACCATGTCGAGGGAGGGCAGCATCTCGCAGAGCGTCTCGGCGAAGTCGACCTCGCGGGACGTGGGTGCGCCGTAGCTCGTGCCCAGCGCCGCGGCGTCGCAGATCGCGCGGACCACCTCGGGGTGCGCGTGCCCGAGCAGCATCGGGCCCCACGAGCCCACGTAGTCGATGTAGCGCGCGCCGTCGGCGCCGTAGAGGTAGGGGCCCTCGGCCCGTTGGATGTAGACCGGGTCGCCGCCCACCGCGCGAAAGGCCCGCACCGGGGAATTCACCCCGCCCGGGATGCGTTGAACAGCGCGCGCGTGCAGCGATCGGGAGATCTCGTCAGACATGGTGCGCGCATCATTGCAGCGACCGCGCGCGCCGTCCACGCGGCTCGTCAGGGGCGCATCGCCGACGCCGACGGGCGCACCACCGCCCCGTGCACCGCGACGTGCAGCGCGCTCTGCTCGCCCGGCAGCGAGCCGCGGAGAGAGATCGCGCGGAGCAGCGAGGCCGACTCGCCCGGCGCGAGGCGCGTGCGCTCGAACTCCCCGACGCCCGATCCCCGCGGCGCGTCACCGAGCAGCGCGCGGACCTCGGCGCCCCCAAGCTGCAGCACCGGACACATCGAGGTGTTCGACGCGGCGCACGTGTTGCGCACCAGCACCCGGAGTTCGAGGGTCTCGTCCGACACCTGTTGGGCGTCGACGTCCACGCTGCCGACACCCCCGTAGCCCTGCTCGTCGATGATCGCGCGGGCCGACCACGCCGGCCGCGCGGCGTCGAGCGTGGGCGCCTCGACGTCGCGCGCCACCCCCGCGTCGAGCACGCCCGCGACGCCCGCGCCCGCCCGTACGGTGGCCAGGGCGACGGGCTCGGCGGGGAGGGTGACGCTCAGCGAGGCCGTGGCGCGGGACCCGAGGTCGACCCGGGCGGTGCGCGCGGGCACGGCGAGGAAGGACGACGCCACCACCGTGTAGGCGCCCGGGCCGAAGCCGTCGAGCACCATGGTGTCGGAGCGGTCCCACCGCACCAGGCGCACCTCGCGGTCGTCGTCGCCGCAGCGGGTCGAGAGCCAGACCTCGGGCGCGCGTCGCTGCAGCGCGGGGTCGAGGGTCAGCGCCACCCGGAGGCGCCCCGTGCCCCCGAGTGAGCAGGGCGCCGCGGGCGGCGCGTCGTCGGAGACGGACACATCCGACGTCGCGGACGCGTCGGTGGCGACCGCCCCGTCGTCGATCTGCAGCGCCGAGGCGCCACAGCCGGACAGCGAGAGCGTGAGAGCGAGGCGAAGCAAGCGCATAGGGATGAAGGCGTTATAGCAACTCAGGGCGCCGGGGCGACGCCGTCGCTCACCACGGGCCTCCGCGGCACCACCGCCTCGGTCTCCCGGGCCACCCGCGCGAGGCCCCCGCGCACGGGTCGCCAGACCTGCCGCTCGATCAGCGCGAGGCTCACCCCGTCGACGCCCGGGTGCGACGGACGCAGCTCCAGCACGACATCGCGCGGCGGCGGGAGCACATCGTCGACGTACCAGCGCCCCACCAGCCCCGCCCCGGTGGCGTCGTCTTCACCGCCGAAGGCGACGGCGCCGGTGAGGTTCGTGAGCGATCCGTCGGGCGCGAGGTGAAGCGCCGAGAAGGTCGTGGCTCGCTCGCCGTCGCCGTCGTCGCGCTCTGCGCTCCAGGCGACCAGGAGCTCCCGCGGTGCGCGCTGCAGCACCGAGGCGGCCTCGGCGCGAACGGTCGTCAGGCGTCGGGCGCCCGGGGTCGCCCCCTCGACCAGCGCCGCACGCCCCGCGGGCCGCCACGCCCCCGCGCAGCGCACGGCGAGGATCGCGGCGTTGCCGCAGCGGGTGGTCACCAGCAGGGCGCCGAGGTCCCCGGCGCGGGTGAGCGTTTCGGCGCGGATCACCACGTCGTCGGGCTCGGGCTCCCCCGTGATCCCCGTGGCGCCGCGCGCGTCGGCGAGCTCGACCCCGAGGGCGCGGCTCCGCGCGCGGGCTTCGGCGCTGTCCCCGCGCAGCGCGGCGGCGAGGGCGTCGAGCGGCTCGGCGCAGTCGATCGTGGCGGTGGGAGCTCGGCGTGCCGTGGTCGGCGCGGCGGCCCCGCGCGGCGTCGCGCAGCCGAGCAGGAGCATCGCCGAGACGACCGATCTCACGCCGTCTTGTCGCGAAGGGAGCGGCCGCGCAGTCCCTCCTCGTCGGCCGGCACCTCGGCGCCGAGCGCGCGCACGAGGCAGGGGATGTCGGCGTCGGTCACCGACCCGAGGAGCAGGTCGGCGGGCATCGCGGCGAGCGCCACGCCGTGCTCGCAGAGGTCGAGGCAGCCCGAGTGCATCACCCGCACCCGACCCGCGAGGCCGGCGTCGGCGACGGCGATCTTGAGCTTGTCCTTGAGGGCGTCGGCGCCGCGCTCCCCGCAAGAGCCCTTGGGGTGACCATCGGGACGTCGATTGGTGCAAATCCAGACGTAACGTTCGCGCGTGGGCATGGTCATCGTATACACCAGCCCGACTGCCCCGCGATGAGCGACGCCCTGCACCCTCGCCTGCGACGGCGGCGAATCCTCTGCGTCGACGACGACGCCGATTTTCTCACCGTGCTGCAGCTCGCGCTGAAGAGCCCGACGCTGGAGACGGTGCAGGAACACAGCGCCGAAGGGGCCCTGGAGCGCCTCCGCCGGGAACCCGTGGACGTCATCATCACCGACATCCAGATGCCCGGCCGGTCGGGCTACGAGTTCATCCAGCAGGCGCGGGCGCAGGGGTGCGTGGCGCCGGTGCTGGTGCTCACCGCCGTCGGCAGCGTCGACGGCGCGGTGCGCGCGCTGCAGCTCGGCGCGATCGACTACCTTCTGAAGCCCACCGACCCCGAGCGGCTCCGGCGCGCCGTGCAGGAGGCCCTGCGCGACCCGGCGAGCGACGCCGCGGCGGTCTCCGCGGGGCGCTCGGGGGGCTTTCACGGGATGATCGGCGACGCCCCGCCGATGCGGGCCCTCTACGAGCGCATCGAGCGCGTGGGCCGCACGTCGGCGTCGGTGCTCGTGCAGGGCGAGAGCGGCACCGGCAAGGAGCTCGTCGCCCGCGCGCTGCACGCGTGCTCGGCCCGCGCCGCGGGGCCCTTCGTGCCCGTGCACACCGGCGCGATCCCGCGCGAGCTGGTGGCCAGCGAGCTCTTCGGCCACGAGCGCGGGGCCTTCACGGGCGCGGTGAACACCGCCGAGGGGAAGTTCGACGCGGCGTCACGGGGCACGCTCTTTCTCGACGAGGTCGCGTCGATGGAGATCAGCGTGCAGGTCGCGCTGCTGCGGGTGCTGGAGTCTCTGCGCTTCACCCGCGTGGGCGGCGCGCGGGAGCGAGAGGCCGACGTTCGCATCGTCGCCGCGACGAACCGCGACCTCGACGCGATGGTGCGCCAGGGCGCCTTTCGCGAGGACCTGTACTACCGCCTCAACGTCGTCACCGTGACCGCGCCGCCGCTGCGGGATCGCGGGGTCGACGTGCTGCTGCTCGCGCGGCACTTCCTCCAGCGGTTCGCGCGGCACCACGGCACCTGGGCGCGGGAGTTCAGCGCGCTGTCGGAGCGTCGCCTCGCCGCCCACCGCTGGCCCGGGAACGTGCGCGAGCTGCGCAACGCGATGGAGCGCACCGCGGTCTTCGCGCGCGGCGAGGTCGTCGAGGACGACGAGCTGCAGCTCGATGACCACCGCGGAGAGGGCGACGGCGAGGCGCTCGCGGCGCCGAACCCGAGGCTCGTCGCCCCGCGGAGAGACCGCGAGGAGTTCGTCGAGATCCCCGTCGGCACGACCCTCGCCGAGGCGGAGCGGATTCTCATCGAGCGCACCCTCGCGCGCTGGGACGGGAACAAGCAGAAGGCCGCGCAGGTCCTCGGGATCTCGCGGCGTGGTCTCTACAACAAGCTCCGCGCGTTTCGCGGTGGCGGCGACGACGAGGACGGCCCGGCGTGAGGCACGGGACCTGGTCGTGGCCGGCGGCCGCGCTCGCCATGCTGGCGTGTCGACGGGAGCCGCCCCCGCGCCGCGCGCCCCCGTGGGCCGAGCGCGCCGACGCCGCTGCGCCCGCGGCGGATCCCTCCCGGCGATGCGCCCTGCGGTCGGCGCCGCCCACCGTCGTCGCCGAGCTGAGCGAGCTCCGCGGCGCCTCGATCGCGTGGAGCGGGACCCACTACGGCGTCGCCTGGAGCGACCGCGCCGACGACGAGCGCGTGGTGCGCTTCGTGCGCGTGGGCACCGACGGCGCGCGGCTCGGCTCCCCGCTGCGGATGAACGAGGACCGCACCGAGGCCGCCGACCCCTCGGTCACCTGGAACGGGGCGAGCTGGGTGGTGGTCTGGAGCGGCGGCCTGCACGCGCTGAAGGACATCTATCAGGGCCGCGTCGACCCTCGCGGCAGCGCCGCGGGGCGCCCCTGGCGCATGACCCGCACGCGAGACCGCGAGGACCTCCAGCCCCGCATCGCGAGCATCCCCAGCGGCTTCGGGCTCGCGTGGGTCGCGCGCGTGTCGGGGCACCGCTGGCGGCTCTACGCGCAGTCCCTCGACCGCTTCGACGCGCCCCGGGGCTTTCCCATCGCCCTGCTCGACACGGCGGTCTCGTTGGGCGAGACCGAGCTGGTGTGGACGGGCGCGCAGTGGGCCGCGAGCGCCCTGAGCTCACAGCGCGAGGTGCTGCGGGTGGAGCTCGGGAGGCTCGACCCGCGGGGCTACAGCCTCGGCAGCGTCACCCGGCTCACCCCGCGGGTCATCGGCGGCGTCGAGACCCGCGGGCGGTACGCCCTCGCGTGGGACGGCGCGCGCTTCGCCGTGGCCTGGAGCGAGGTGACCGCGGGGAGCTCGCACGTGTTCTTTCAGCGCGCCTCGCCGAGGGGCAACCTCGAGGGCGCGCCGCTGGACCTCGGCGACGCTGACGAGTCGGCGGAGAGCCCGAGCCTCGCGCGGGTCGGCGAGGGCGCGGTCGCCGCGGCGTGGCAGGTCACCCGGGACGGGCGCGCGCGCATCCGCGTGCGCACCATCGACGCCGCCGCCCGCGCGCAGGAGATCCCTGTGGAGCTCCAGGATCACGACGGCGCCGTGGGCCATCCCCAGCTCCTCGTGGCGGGAGACACCCTGGCGCTGCTGTCGGTCTCCGACCGCGCGCTCACCCTCCACCGCATCGCGCTGGGCCCCTGCCCCGTGCGGGCCTACTGATCGTCGGGCGAACGCGCCAGCGGGTGCGCGGCGTCGTAGACCTTCATGATCTGCTCGACCGAGACGTGCGTGTACCGCTGCGTGGTCGACAGCGACGCGTGACCCAGGAGCTCTTGGATCACCCGGAGGTCTGCGCCCGCATCGAGGAGGTGGGTCGCGCAGGCGTGCCGGAGCTGGTGCGGGTGCACCCCGGGCGTACCCGTGGCCAGGGCGCCGTAGCTCGCCACGGCGTACTGCACCTGCCGCACGGTGAGGCGCCGCCCCGCGCGGCTGAGGAACACCGCCTGCGGGTCCTGCGCGCGGGTGCGGGGGTCGACCATCTCGTGCCGCACCGCGAGCCACGCGCGCAGCGCGACCAGGCACTCCCCTCCGAGAGGCACCACGCGCTCCTTGCTCCCCTTGCCGAGCACCCGCGCGCTGCGACCTTCGAGCGACAGGTCGTCGAGCCGCAGCCCCACGGCCTCGGAGACGCGCAGCCCGCTGCCGTACACCAGCTCGAGCAGGGCCTTGTCGCGCGAACTGATGCGCCCGCGCTGGGCCTGCAGCGTCGGGCCCGGCGCGCGGGCGGTGCCGCGGGTGCCCGGGGTCTCCATCAGCCGCCCCGCGTCGGGCACCGAGAGCACGTCGGGCAGCGTGCGCCGCGCCTTCGGGGCCTTCAGCAGGGCCGTCGGATCTGACTCCGTGAGGTGGGTCTTGCGCGCCCACCGGAAGAACGCTCGAACGCTTGAGACGTTCCGGGAGATGGTGCTCCCCACGCGTGCCCGCGAGCGGGCGCCGAGCCACGCGCGGAGCGTGAGCAGCGAGATGTCGTCGAGCGTCGGCGGCGTCTCCCGCCCCCGCGCGACGAACTCCTCCAGCGCGCGAAGGTCGCGGAGGTAGTGCTCCACCGTGCGCGTCGCCGCGCGCTGCTCGTGCGCGAGGAAGGTCTCGAAACCTCGCAGCGCTTCGGCCAACGGCGTGGGCATCGCGACGGAGCGTAGAGCGCCGCGACGCATCGGCGCAAAGAGTTCGCGAGAGTCTTTCGCGCCCCGCCCGCCGTGACAGATACTCTGCGCATGGCGCTGTTCGGGACGTCACGGTCACCGCTGCAACGGCTGCTCCAGCAGCAGTGGAAGTCAGACGAGGAGAAGGCCCAGATCCTCGACGCGTTTCGCGACGACGCGGGCGTACGCGCAGCCGAGGTGGTGCCGCTGCTCTGGGTGGCCGACGGCGGGGTGCGCAACGCCGCGGCGACGATGTTCGCCGCCCGCGCGGACGCCAAGGCCGTGACCGTGCTGCTCACCGAGATGCAGTCGCAGCACACCGCCGCGCGGGCCTTCGCGCAGCGCGTGCTCGGGAGGGTCCGCGTCGAGGCGGTGGGCCCCGGCATCGAGGCGCTGCTGAAGGACCCCTCGGCGATGCGCAAGCGCCTGGGGTGGGAGGTCGCGCTGGAGCTCGGCGGCGACGCCCGTGGGGGCTACGCCGAGCGCGCGCTGAAGGAGGCGCCCGGGCCGCTCCGGGTGGTGGCCCTGCAGCGCCTCGCGGCGGACCGCGGCGTCGAGGCGATCGCGCCGACCCTGCTCTCCCTCGCGACAGACCCCGAGGATCGCCTGCGCGAGCGGGTGATCGAGATGCTGGCGCAGCTCGCGCCCACCAACGAGATCCTCGAGGTGATGCTCGAGCGCTTCGCCACCGACAACGCGTCGGTGCGCGCGCACGCGCTGACCTCGATCCGCGCCGCGGCCACGGGTCGGCCGCGGGAGGTGCGCCCCCGGCTGCTGAAGATGCTCTCCGAGGGCGACGACTCGATTCGCCGCGTGGCCGTAGAGCTGCTGCTGAGCACCGGCACCGCCGACGAGGTCATCGCGGAGATCCTGCAGCACTGCCGGTCGCTGCTGGGGTGGCTCCGCACGCGGATCCTCAACACCCTCAAGACCTTCGGCGACGAGGTGCTGCGGCCGACGGTCGAGATGCTCGCGCACCCCGACGAGGACATTCGCATGCAGGCACTGGTGCTCTGCGAGCACTTCGAGGACCCGCGCCTGCTCGGCCCGGTGGTGAAGCTCCTCGACGACGACGACTGGTGGCTGCGGATCACCGCCTGCGAGACGCTCTCGAAGCTCAAGGACGAGCGG
>JBILLI010000024.1:0-24148 GCA_044376155.1 Polyangiales bacterium | reverse complement strand
GCACCGACCGCGCGCTCATCGAAGACGGGATGCGCCGCGCCCTTGAGGTGCTGCGCCTGCGCGCCGTCTTCGAGGCCTTCGCGAAGCGCTACGGCATGGACCTCGTGCGCCGCGGCCTGCGCAACGCGCACCGGGTGGCCTCGCTGCCCAACGCGGGCGCCCTCGACGAGGCGCTGCGCGGCGAGGCCGCGGTGATCGTCGCCGCGGGCCCGTCGCTCGACAAGAACATCCATCTCTTGAAGGAGATGCAGGGCAAGGTCGCGATCCTGGCGATGAACCAGACCGTGCGCGCGCTGCGCCGCGCCGGGATTCGCCCCGACATCGTGCTCGCGGGCGACTGGGGCAACCTCACGCCGCACTTCGAGGGCGTGGAGCCCGGCGAGATCGGCGCGCTGGGGCTCTCCACGGTGGTCACCCCCGCGCTCTTCGACGTGCCCGCGGAGCAGCGCTTCGTCTTCGCGGCCTCGCCGTGGATCGAGCGCTGGCTCTTCGACATGCTCGGCGACGACGCGACCCTGCACGCCCGCGGGTCGGTGTCGTTCTCGCTGCTGGAGCTCGCGCTCCGCATGGGCTGCCACACGGTGGCCTTCATCGGCCTCGACCTCGCGTTCGACGGCACGCGCTACTACGCCCGCGGCGCGGCCGACGGCGACGGCGAGCTCGAGGCCCGCGGCGACGGCACGGTCTCCATGCGCACCATGGCCGACACCAAGATGAAGCTCGCGGCGTCGGGGCAGGAGGAGGACCTGCGCCGCATCCTCGACGCGCAGTACCGCGTGCAGGAGGTGCCCGGCTGGCACGGCGGCACCGTGAGGACCATGGCGGACCTGCACGCGCAGCTCGTGGCGATGCGCGCCCACGTGCGCGAGGCGCAGGGACGCGCGCGGCTGGTGAACGCCACCGAGGGCGGCGCGTTCATCGAGGGGATGGAGCACATCGCCCTGGCGGAGCTCCTGCGATCGCTGCCCCTCGACGCCGGCGCCGGGGAGGGGCGCATCCGCGACCGCATTCGCGCGCGGCTCTCGGCCGTGGACGGCCCTCGGCGCGTGGAGACGCTGCGGCGCGAGCTCTCGAAGGTGAACGAGGGGCTCCCGAAGCTCATCGACGCCGTGCGCGTCACCCAGCGCGAGCTCGCGCGGCTCGGGCACCGCATCGACGACACCCCGGCGTATCGCAAGGCCCGCGCGCGGTGGAGCGAGCGCGCCCGGGGCATTCCCGTGGAGCACTTTCTCAGCGTCGAGTCGGCGCGCGTCGTCGAGGACGCGCTCACCGCGAAGAACATGTCCGTGGCCACCCTGCGCCGCGCCGAACGCGAAGTCTTTGCGCGCTACCGCGAAGCCGCGGAGGACCTCGCGGACGCCGTGCGCGAGGCCCTCCCCGCGCTCGCGACCGCCGAAGCGACCCCCGCATCACGCGTTTGAAACGCGACCCTTTCACTTGTGCGAGGCGCGGAGCCCCCCGCGCCGGCGCGAACCCTTGAAAGACGGGGTGTCAGCTCTCTGGCACGCGTGATGCTCTTGTCTCAAGCAAGCAGCGGAACCGGCGTCTCCCCCAACGCCAACGGTCCCGCCGCCGGCTTACCCTGAAGACCCCCGGTGCTGGAGACGGTACCGGGGGTCGCCTTTTTCTGGGGCTCAGTGGTCCGCGGTGCCCTGCTCGCGTCGCCCGACCTCGCCGGCGCGGGTGAGGGCGAGGCGAAAGAGCACCGGGCCGACGAGCTCGTTGAGGGTCACCACCGAGAGCACCAGCGTGCGCGCCCCGCTGCCCCACGACGGGAAATGCCGGGCGAGGAGCTCGGCGAGCCCGACGCTCACGCCCGCCTGGGAGATCAGGGAGAGGGGCATCCAGCGCCGCACGTCGGGGTCCGCGCCGCCCAACGCGGCACCGACACGCGCGCCGCCGAGCAGCACCGCGCCGCGCACCGCGAAGAACGCGAGGGCGAGGGGCCAGAGCGCCGCGAGGTCGTGGAGGTGCAGGCGCGCGCCGGCGAGCGCGAAGAACACCGCGTAGATCGGCAGCCCCGCGGGGGCGAGGGTGCGCACGAGGACCTCGCCGCGGAGCCCGAGCACGTTCTGCAGCAGCAGGCCCGCGGTGAGGCACACCAGCAGGGCGTCGAGGTGCAGGCGCGCGCCCACCTCGGCGGCGACGATGCACATCGCGAGGATGAAGAGCGCGAGGTGGTCTCGCACCACCCGGTGCCACGCGACGATCGCGAACGCCACGACAGTGCCCAGCGCCGCGCTGCCGCCGATCTCGAGCCCGAGCTCCGCGAGCGGAGAGATCGCCGCGGCGCCGCCGTGGAGCCCGAAGGTGCCCGCGCCCAGGGCGTGCACCGCGGTGAAGGCGACGATGATCACGATGTCGGCGATGACCACCACGCCGAGAGAGGTCTCGCTCACGGGCCCCTGCGCGCCGGTCTCGGCGAGGATCGCGATGGTGACCGCGGGGGAGAGCGACGCGAGCACCACGCCGAGGGTGAGCGCGGCGGTCCATCGCTGTGTGGGAGACATGCCCGCGAGGAAGGGCATGCTCTCGGAGAGCAGGCCCGCGGCGACGGTGATCCCGACGAGCGCGGTGGCCAGGGCCACCAGCGAGATCATCAGCACGCTGCGCATGCGCGGGCGCAGGGACTTCAGGTCGAGCTCGCAGCCCGCGGTGAGCGCGATGAGGCTCACGGCCACGCCGTTCACGATGCGCAGGTCGGAGACGTTGTGCGGGCTCAGGAGCCCGAGCACGTCGGGGCCCGTCGCGAGGCCGCAGAGCAGGTAGCCCGTGAGCCGCGGGAGGCGCAGGGCGGCGAAGACCTTGCCCGCCTGCAGCGCCGCGAGGACCAGAAAGCCGAAGCCCAACACCGTGCCCGTGCCCGGCGTGTGGGGCGTCGACAGCGGCGCGAAGGAGCGCGCGGCGCCCATCAGCGCGAGGACCGTGACCAGCAGCAGCAGCGAACGGATCACGGCGGAGCCTCGGGTTCATCGGGGTCTTCGTGCCGCAGCGCGAGTGCGCCGAGGTCGGCGTCGTCGCCGCTCACCCGCCCGCCGAGCAGCCAGGTCCCCGCGCGAAAGAGGATCTCCGAGGCCAGTGCGCCCACGATCACCACGGTCTCCAGCGAGCCCCGGAGGATGCTCGGGTACGCGGTCTGCGCGCTCACCACCAGCGCGATCGAGACCGCGCTCGCGGGCATCAGCGACACCCAGTGCGCGCGCACGTCGCCGTCGGACATCGGTCCCTCGGCGGGGCGCATCACGTCGGCGCGGGCCGCGCGCACGCCCAGGAGCTTGCCGCCGAGGCGCGCGAACACGTACACCGGCAGCAGCAGCCAACCCGCGCGGATGCTCGGCTGCCACATCGCCCCGACGACCACGAAGAACGCGAGGTACACGGTGCGTTCGAGCTCGCGCATGCGCGACGCGGTGGTGAGCGACGACGGGGTGCGCGCCGAGACCTGAAGGTTCTCGACCAACACGCCGGCGATGCACGCCACCACCAGCGGCGAGAACCCGACGGCGCTGCCCAGGCCCGCGGTGAACGCGACGGCGCCGAGGGTCATGGCGAACTCCTCGTGGGCGTTGCTCGCGATGCGCAGGGCCCCCACCGTGACACCGCCGAGCACCACCCCCATGCCGATCTGCAAGAAGAGCCACCCCAGCGGCGGGAGGGCCCAGGCGTCGCTGGTGAGCGGGCGAAACGCGCTGGTCACCAGCGCGAGCACCAGCAGGGCCATGACATCGTCGAGCGCGGCCACGCGGCGCATCGCCTGGGCGACCTCGGGGCGCAGCAGGCCGCCGTGCTCCAACGCGCGCACCCCGCTGGGCGCGCTCACCGCGGCGCAGGCGCCGAGGATCAACGCGTTGCGCACCCACGCGGGGCTGTACATCCCCACCCGCAGCGCCGCGCCCACGCCGACGGCCACGGCGAGGAACGCGCACGCGCTCTCGATGAACATCAGCCGCACGGTGCCGGGCGGCCAGTGGTCCATCTGGCGCACGTTGAACTCGGTGCCCACGCGAAAGCCGATCCACGCGAGGCCGAACTCCATGAGCGGCCGCAGGTCGAGCAGCATCGCGTCGTCGAGGATGCCCACCGCGGGGTGCCTCGCGACGTATCCCAGCGCGAGGAAAGGCACGCCGCTGCCGGTCACCATCGCCAGGCCCGTGCGGCGCTCCAGGGCTCGCACCATGGGGTGCGCGCCGAGCACGGTCAGCGCGAGCAGCGCGAAGAGACCGAGGGTCACCCGCATCAGCGAGGCGGTGCTGCGCTCCCGCGGCGGGGCCGGCCTCGGGGCAGACGCTGAGGTCACCCCGCCGTCGACCACCCGGGGGAGGGGGGGCGGTGCGTCCACGACTGCGCGCGGCGCATCGGCCGTCGCGTCGGTGTGGGCGGCGGCGTCGAGGACGCGCGCGTCGGGCGTCGGTCCGGCGTCGAGCATGGTCGAGTCAGCGGCAGCATCGAGAAGGGGCGCCGCGTCGGGCGACTGGCCGCGCGCGGGGGCGGTCCAGGCCAACGCCGCGATCAGCGCGAGGACCATCGGGTTGGGCGCGCGCAGGCGCCGCTCGCTCGCTCTGGCGCTCACGCCCGAGGCTGTATCACGCCCCGCACGGTCGCTGGAACCGCGGCGTGTGGGGCGCCCGCAGCCGCGGGGGCGGCGCATCTCGGCGCCGGGGGGCTGTGGTACCTTCTCGCCCATGCGTCACCTCGTGGGATGCCTTGCGACGGTCGCCGCGATCTTCGGCTGCGCGACCAGCGATGTCGGGAGCGTGGTGCTGGATCCAGACGCCGGCGCGACGGACGTCCCGCAGGCCCTCGACGCGGTCGACCTGCCGCGGCCGAGCGTCGACGTCCCACCCTTGACCGACCTCGTGACGCCTCGCGACGTCGTGGCGCGCTGCGGCGACGGGCTGTGCCAACGCGCGACCGAGAGCTGCGTGAGCTGCCCGCTCGACTGCGACCGCTGCCCGACCTGCGACATGGCCCCGACGTGCACCGGCGCGCTCGCGGTGCCGCTGATGTCGTCGGCGCTCCCGAGCTTCAACAACAGCGTCGGCGACAACGACCGCACGAGCTTCGTGTGCGGCGCGGGCATCGGCGCGGCCCCCGGAGCGACCACCTGCGCCGACCCGCAGCTGCGCATCCGGGTGAAGGAGATCTCGATCCGCCGGGGCTTCTTCGACGTCCCGCGGAACCTCTTCTGCTTCGTCTCGGCCGAAGACGGCGCGCACGCCGAGCTGCTGCTCATCACGCCGCGCGAGGCCGCGGGGAACAACAACACCACGCGGATCAACCTCGCGCCCAGCCAGGGTCTTCTCTGGGGGCAGGGCGGGCTCTACCGCAGCACGTCGAACCTCACGATCTCCTACGCGTGCTTCCTCGCGAGCAACGGTGCGGCCGCGCAGCGGGTGCTGGACGACATCGCCATGCGCGCCGGGATGGTGGCCGAGCACGCCGACGGCTACGGCTGGGTCTTCGGCACCGTCGCGGTGCTGGGCACCATCCTCGGCAGCGCCATCGGCACGATGACCGACACGCAGATCCTCGACGTGCAACAGACGATCTCCGCCGACGCGCTGCTGACCATGACCAACGGACATACCTGGGAGATCCGCAACCGCCGCGGCAACCTCTCGCTCTCCGGCGCGTCCGACCTGCGGATCACCCTCGAGAGCTGGGGCTGCGCTGACCTTCGCGTCTCGGTGCCGTGAGCCTTCGGTGAACGCTGAGCGCATCTCCGACGCGCGGATCCCGCCCACCGGGGCGATCCCGCAGGCGGCGCGGATGTTCCGCGTCAACTGGATCGCCGCCGAGGTGCGCTCCCCCACCGGCGTGCCGATGCTCTCGCCAGACTACGTCGCCTCCCTCGGGCGCAACGCGCGGGTGCTCGACCTCCGCACGCCCGACGAGCTCACGGGTCCCCTGGGCTACATCCCCGGCAGCGTGTGGGTGCCCGAAGACGAGGTCGAGGCGCGTCTCTCGGCGTGTGACCCGTTCGAGGCGACCGTGCTGGTGTCGCGCGGCGGCGAGCGCGCCGGGCGCGTCGCGAAGGTGATGGAGGGCCGCGGGCACGGCCTCGTCGCGGCGCTGATGGGCGGCATCGTGGCGTGGCGGCAGGCTGGCTACTCGACGCTGCGCGACCCCGCGGTGCTCGCGCGCGGCCCGCTCGCGCCGCTGGGCGAGGTCTGGGAGTCGCAGCGCCGCGCGCTCACCGCCGACGACATCCGCGCGCAGGTGGGCGATCCCCGGGCGCTCCGACGAATCAAGGTCGCGGCGATGCTGGTCAACGGTCGCCTCTGCTGCGTGGACGGACGCGCCGAGTCGGGCCTCGTGGGCACGCCGGGCGGCGACGCGGGGGAGTTCCTCGTGGCCGCCGCGTCGCTGGAGGCCCTCACCGGGACGCGGCTCACCGAGCGCCAGCTGCGCGAGATGCTGCTCCGACGTCTCGACGCCTTCGGGCGCTTCTACCTCCACACCGACGTGCACGCGTCGAACGAGATGATCCGCTCGATGCGCGAGGACCGCCGTCTCGACGAGGCGCTCTCGAAGGTGTTCGAGCCGCTGGAGTGGCGTCGGTTCCTCCGCGCGCCGCCCGCGCCCGTGCGCGAGATCGTGCTGGAGCACATGCTCGCCGGGCCGAAGCTCGGGTGCGGCCACGTCCGCCTCGCGCTGCAGCGCAGCGACGACTACGGGGTGCGCGCGGAGCTCGTGCGCGACCTGCTCCGGGCGTTCTTCCTCCTGCGGTGGGAGGGCGTCGAGGAGAACGAGGTGGGCGTGCTCCCGGGCGGACACGCCGAGGGCGCGGTGGTCAACGTGCTCATCGAAGGCGGCGCGGAGGCCTACGCGCGCATCCCGCTGGTGTCTCCCATGGTCGGCGGCAGCCAGGTCTTCTTGCAGCACCCGCAGGTCGCGGTCTTTCTCCGCGGGCAGGTGGCGCGCTTGCTGACCCGCGCCCGCGCGTTCGGCCTGAGCGAGGCCCGCGAGGGCGAGCTGCTCGCGCACATGAACGAGCTCGCGTCGCGACAGCTCGGCCACACCCTTCGCGCGCTGGCGCCGGGGCTCCCGGTGTTCGACGTGCTGTTCCGCGACGACGACCGCGTCGAGGTCGAGTCGCGCGGCGTCGTGACGGCCTGAGCGTCTACGGGATGCGCACGCGGGCCCCCGCGCGGAGCTCGTCGATGGAGTACACCGTGCCGCGCCAGGCCACGCCGCCGCGACGGCGCGCGACGAAGCCCGAGCGCATCGAGGCGTAGACGAAGATCAGCGTCGCCGCCGGCAGCAGGGTCAGGGGGGCGAGGGAGCGCCCCATGAGCCGCATGGCCGCGGCGCTCGACCCGAAGACCATCGCGAAGGTCAGCAGCGCGAGGGCGTGCGCGACGGGGGAAGGGTGCGCGAGCCCCGCCAGCCAGCCGAACTCGATGAGCAGGATCAGCGCACACACGAGGGTGAGGCGGAGAATCGAGAACTGTCCGATGATCGCGAAGCTGTTCTTCTCCACCCCGCGCACGAACTCGCCGACGGAGGGATAGAAATCCAGCGAGATGCGCCCGAGGGTCTCGTACACCGCGCTGCGTCCGCCGTGCGCCTTGAGCATCTGCGCGAGGGCGACGTCGTCGGCGATCTCGAGCTTGAGCCACGGGAGCCCCGGCGTGCGGTCGTAGGCCTCTCGACGAAAGAGGTTGAACAGCCCGCCGCCCACCGCGACGTTGCTGCGCGCGTCTTCGACCAACCAGAGCCGCCCGCCCAGGATGAGGTTCCGGCCGAAGACGTTGATCACCGCGTCCAGCAGCACACCCTTCGGGCGGAAGGTGGGCAGCGCGGCGAAGTGGTCCAGCCCCCGGGCGACGCACGCCGCCATCACCCGGCGGAGCGTGCCCGGCGCGTAGTGCACGTCGGCGTCGCTGAGCAGCACCCACTCGCCCCGCGCGGCCTCAATGCCCCGGTGCATCGCGTGGAGCTTGCCGAGCCACCCCGCGGGCAGGGTGTCGATGTGGATCACCCGCACCCGCGGGTCCTCCGCGGCGAGGCGGTCGAGGATGGCCCCGGTGCCGTCGGTCGAGCGGTCGTTCACCGCGATGACCTCCAGCGCGGGATATCCGTCGGCGAGCCGCGCGCGCAGCGCCGCCTCGACCTCGCCCGCCTCGTCGCGCGCCGGGATGATCAGCGACACCATGGGCCAGCGCGCGGGCTCGGGCGACGTGTCGTCGGCGAGGCGGGGGACGTCCCGGTAGGTGCGCCAGATCGCGTAGACGCCCCAGAGCCAGGCGAGCAGCGAGAGCCCGAGCGACGCGAGGAGCAGGGCGTGCATGACGGCGACATCCTCGCACGTCGGCGGCGATCCGCCCGGGGCGTCCGCGCGCCCGCCCCGGCCGCCTCTCGCCCGCCGTGTCAGAGGGGCACCAGCGCTCGCGCCATGCGCGGCGGACCTCCTTCGAACTCGCCGAAACACGTGTCCCGCGAGCACGGCGCGACGTTCCCTCGGCAGGGGTACGGCGTACACTCGCGCGGATGCGCCCGCTCGTCACCCCGCTCCTCGCGCTCGCGCTCAGCCTCGGCTGCACCACCTCCTTCGACGTGTCCTCGCTGCGATCGGGTGACATCGGCGCCGACGTCCCCGACGACCGCGCGCGCCTCGACGCACCGACCGACCTCGGGCGCGTTGACGGCGACCTCGACGCGGGCCCGCGCGACGTCGCCGCATCCGCGGGCGATGCCGTCGACGTGGCCCTCGACGACGCCCCCGCCTGCGGCGGTCCCGGTCAGCGCTGCTGCGCGGCCCAGCCGCTCTGTCAGGTGGGGAGCGTCTGCAACGAGGGCTTCTGCGCGCCCTGCCCGAGCAACGCCGTGGCGTGCGGCGGCGTCTGCGTCGACCCGCTGACCTCCCAGTCCCACTGCGGGGCGTGCGGCAACGCGTGCGCCGCGGGTGAGAGCTGCGCCTCGGGGGCGTGCACGCTCGTCTGCCCGAAGGGGCTGACCGCCTGCAGCCGGCGCTGCGTCGACCTCGCGAGCAGCGTCGTGCACTGCGGCGCGTGCGGCGTGTCGTGCCCCGTCGGCGCCGTGTGCGCGAGGGGCAATTGCGTCGTGCCGTGCCCCGAGGGACAGACCGTGTGCGGCGGCGCGTGCGTGCAGACCTCCTCCAGCGCGTCGCACTGCGGGGGCTGCGGCCAGGCCTGTCGACCCGACCACGCGTCCGGGCGCTGCGCGGTCGGTGTGTGCGTCATCGGCGCATGCGACGAGGGGTGGGGGAACTGCGACGGCGACGCCGCGAACGGGTGCGAGACCGCGCTGAACAGCGAGTCGAACTGCGGTCGATGCAACAACGCCTGCGTCGGCTCCAACGCCCAGATGACGTGCACGAGCGCCGCGTGCGAGGTGTCGTCGTGCCAGCCCGGGTTCGGGAACTGCGACCGCGCCGCCGCGAACGGTTGCGAGGCTCGGCTGGGGCGAGACGCGAGCAACTGCGGGGCCTGCGGCGTGGTCTGCCCCGCGGCGCCGTCGGGGATGGTGGCGACCTGCGTGAGCGGTGTCTGCGGCGCGGTGACGGCGGTCTGCGGCGCGGGACTCGCCGAGTGCGACGGCGATGTCCGCGTGCTCTGTGAGACCTCGACGACGACCGAGCAGAACTGTGGCCGCTGCGGCAACACGTGCAACCTCCCGCACGCCAGCAGCGCCTGCGCGGCGGGCGCCTGCGCGATCGCCGGGTGCGAGGCGAGCTACGACAACTGCGACGACAATCCCGCCAATGGCTGCGAGGTCGACCTCCGCGTCAACCCGGCCCACTGCGGGGCGTGTCGGCGCGCGTGCGCGTTCGCCAACGCCTCGGCGCGCTGCGAGGCCGGGGTCTGTCGGCTGGGCGCGTGCGAGGCGGGCTTCGTGGATTGCGACAACAATCCCGCGAACGGCTGCGAGGTCGACCTGCGCATCAGCGCGGCCCACTGCGGCGGCTGCGGGGCGGCCTGCTCGACGAGCAACGGGACCTCGGTGTGCGTCGATCGCGCGTGCGTGGTCCGCTCGTGCGCCGCGGGCTTCGCCGACTGCGACGGCGTCGCCGCGAACCTCTGCGAGACCGACACGCGCCAGAGCCTCTCGAACTGCGGTCGATGCGGCGTCGCCTGCGTGCTCCCGAGGGCGACCCCGGTGTGCCGCGGCGGCGCGTGCGCGGTCGCGAGCTGCGAGACGGGCTTCGCGGACTGCAACGGCGACCCGGTCGACGGCTGCGAGGTGGACCTTCGCGCGTCGGCGCAGCACTGCGGCGCCTGCGGGAGCGCGTGCGTGGCGGCGAACGGAACCGGGACCTGCGCGGGCGGCGCGTGCCGCGTCGCGAGCTGCGCCGCGGGCTTCGCCGACTGCGACGGCATGCCCGGGAACGGCTGCGAGGTCGACGTTCGGACCGCGCAGCACTGCGGCGGGTGCAACCAGGCGTGCCCTGCGGGCAGCTTCTGCAACGCCAACCAGTGCGCCTCGCTGTGTGGCCCAGGGTTCACCTTCTGCGGCGGCGCCTGCTACACGCTGAACTCGGACCCGCGGCACTGCGGCGCCTGCGGCAACGCCTGTCCTACACGGCCGAATTCGTCGCCGCAGTGTCTGCAGGGGATCTGCGGCATCGCCTGCGCCGCAGGGTGGGGCGACTGCGATGGGAACGCGGCGAACGGCTGCGAGACGAATCTCCTGAGCAGCCGGAGCCATTGCGGCTTCTGCGGCGCAGCATGCGCCGTCGCGCCGAACGCGGAGGGCGTGTGCGAGGGTGGGCGCTGCCAGGTCCGTTGCGCCGAGGGATGGGGAGACTGCGACGGCGAAGCCCGAAACGGATGCGAGCATAACGTCAGCAACGACCCGGGGAACTGCGGAGCGTGTCGAAGCCGTTGCCCGCGGCCCGCGAACGCGCTCCCGACCTGCGCGGGCGGGGTGTGCGGCAGGGCCTGCAACGTGGGCTGGGGGGACTGCGACGGGGCCGCGCCGAACGGCTGCGAGGTGAACCTCTTCGCCACGCGCGAGCGCTGCGGGAGCTGCGGCAACGCGTGCGCGAACGGTCAGCAGTGCCGCGGCGGCGTCTGCACCCGCTGCCTCTCCAGCGATCAGGACTTCACGAATTGCGGCGGTCTGGTCGGAACCATCGTGTGCGACGTCGACCTCGACTCTGACGCGGGGAACTGCGGCGCGTGCGGGCAGCGATGCTTTCAGGGAGCGCAGCCGCAGCTCCACGCGACCTTCGCGAACGGCTGCATAAGCTCGACCTGCGCGCTGACCTGCGACAACGACTGGCGCACCTGCGATTTCAACTGGCAGAACGGCTGCGAGACCAACATCACCTGCGACAGCCAGAACTGCGGCGGGTGCGGCAACTCCTCGACCAACCGCGGCATCGTCTGCGCCGCGGGCACGGTGTGCTGCAACCGTGTCTGCGTGCCCGAGGGGGCCGCCACCTGCAACCGCTCCGCGCCCGGGTGCCGTTGAGACGCGCCGTTGTCGCCGCGCTCTGCGCGCTCTCCTGCCGCCGCGCCGCGCCGTCGCGAGACGCCCGCGCCCCAGCCGCGACGCCCGCCTCGCCGCGGGACGCGGGGCCTCCGCCACGCCCCCGAGAGGCGCCGCCTGCGCCCGCTCCGCCGTCGCAGTTTCGCCTCGACGCCTCCCACTCGGGCCGCAGCGGGTACCGCCTCCCCCGCGCGCCGCGGGTGCTCGCGCGGCTGCACACCGACCGCCGCGTGAGCGCGCAGGTCGTTGCCGCGCAAGACGATCTGCTCGTGGTGGGCTCTCACGACGGCGTGGTCTACGGCTTCACGTCGGCGGGGCGGCGGCGCTGGCGCGTGGCCACGGGCGACCGGGTGTACAGCACCGCCCTCGCGCTCGACGGCGGGGTCTACGTGGGCAGCGACGTCGATCGCTTTCTCTCCCTCGACCTCCGCGGCGCCCTGCGCGTCGCGCTCGCCACCGAGGACGACGCCGACACCGCGGCGGTGATGGCCCCCGACGGCGCGCTGCGCTTCGCCTCGGGCCGCACGGTCTACGCCGTCGCGCCCGACCTCACCGTGCGCTGGCGCTTTGACGCCGGGAACAAGGTCTTCTCCAGCCCCGCGGTGACGGCCGACGGGGTCACGGTCTTCGGCTCGCAAGACGACCACCTCTATGCGCTCGGGCCTGACGGCATGTTGCGCTGGCGGCTGCGCACCGGGGGCGACGTCGATGCCCCGCCGGCCATCGACGCGGCGGGGATCATCTACGTGGGCAGCGATGACGGATTCGTCTACGCGGTCCGCCCCGACGGCGCGCTGCGCTGGCGACACGCCGTGGGCGGGCACGTGCGCGCGGGGGCGGCGCTGGGGCTCGACCGCACCCTCGTGGTGGGCACCTTCGGCCCGCGGGTGAGGGTGGTCGCGCTCGACACCGAGACTGGGCGGGAGAGGTGGTCCGTGCCCGTGAGCGCGCCGCCCACGGCCGACGTCGGGGTGATGAGCGGGGCGCTGGTCGACGCCGACGGGAACTACGCCGTGGGCACCCCCGACGACGAGGTGCTGCTGCTCAACGTCGAGGGCGCGGTGACGCACCGCGTGCGGCTGGGCGGGGACGTCGACAGCGCGCCGGTGCTGGTGCGCGACGGGCTGCTCGCGGTGGGCTGCGACGACGGTGACGTCTACCTCATCGGCGACAGCGCCGACGCAGGCGTCACGACTCCGTGATTGAAAGCGTCGCGGGGACGTCGGACCATCCCCCGTCATGGAGCTGCGACCTGTTCGGCGTGGGAGCGGACATCGGATCCTCTCGATGGTGTTGGCGGGCGGCGAGGGCAAGCGGCTGGCGCCGCTCACGTCTGAGCGCGCGAAGCCCGCGGTGCCCTTCGGCGGGCGCTACCGGATCATCGACGTGGTGCTCTCGAACCTGGTGAACTCCGGGCTCACCAAGATCAAGGTGCTCACGCAGTACAAGTCCGCGTCGCTCGAGGAGCACATCGCGCGGGCGTGGCGCCTGTCGCCGATCCTCGACAACTACATCGAGACGATCCCCGCGCAGCAGCGCACGGGGCTGAGCTGGTTTCGGGGCAGCGCCGACGCGGTGTGGCAGTGCTTCAACGCCATTGAAGACGCCGACCCCGACTACGTGCTGATCTTCGGCGGCGACCACATCTACAAGATGGACGTGCGGCTCATGCTGGAGCGGCACTTCGACACCGGGGCCGACCTCACCGTGGCGGTGATCCCTGTGCCGCGGGCGGAGGCGAGCGCGTTCGGGGTGATCCACGTGGACGAGACCGGGCGGGTCATCGCCTTCGTCGAGAAGCCGGAGGACCCGCCGGAGATCCCCGGTCGCCCCGGGTGGTCCCTGGCCTCCATGGGCAACTACATCTTCGGCCGCGGGGTGCTCGAAGAGGAGCTCCGCGCAGACCAGTACGACGAGGCCAGCGCGCACGACTTCGGCAAGAGCATCCTGCCGAAGATGGTCGCCGCGGGGCGCAAGGTCTACGCCTTCGACTTCGCCACCAACGTGATCCCGGGGGAGGAGAGCGCGGCCTACTGGCGCGACATCGGCACGGTGAAGTCGTACTTCGACGCGCACATGGACCTCGTGGCCATCAAGCCGTCGTTCAACCTCTACAACCGCGACTGGCCGCTGCGCACGGGCATGAGCTTCGAGCCCCCCGCGAAGTTCGTCTTCAGCGATCAGTGGAACGCCCGCGTGGGCATCGCCACCGACTCCCTCGTGAGCGACGGGTGCATCATCTCCGGCGGGCAGATCCACCTCTCGGTGCTCTCGCCGGGCGTGCGAGTGAACTCCTTCGCGCACATCGAGCAGTGCATCCTGCTCGAAGGGGTCAAGGTCGGGCGCTACGCCCGCCTGCGCAAGGTGATCATCGACAAGGAGGTCGAGATCCCCCAGGGGATGCAGATCGGCTTCGACCTCGAGGAGGACCGCAAGCACTTCACGGTCACCGAAGACGGCATCGTGGTGATCCCGAAGCGCGCGAGGCTTGGCTAACGCGCCCGGAGTGGAGTAGGGGTGCGCCCGCCATGAACCGACCCGACGCCGACCTCACGATCCGCCCGCCCTCCATGGTCCCCGGGGTGCGGTACAAGCGCATCTTGCTGAAGATGAGCGGCGAGGCGCTCTGCGCGGCAGAAGGGGGCTTCGGCCTCGACCCCACCGCCGTGGGCCTCCTCGCCGACGAGCTCGCCAGCGCGTACCGCGACCTCGGCGTGCAGCTCGCGCTGGTCGTGGGCGGCGGCAACATCTTTCGCGGCCTGCGCGGCAGCGCGTCGGGCATGGACCGCTCCACCGCGGACTACATGGGCATGCTCGCCACGGTGATGAACGCCCTCGCGCTGCAAGACGCGCTCGAGAAGCGCGACGTGCCCACGCGCGTTCAGACCGCGCTGGAGATGCGACAGATCGCCGAGCCGTACATCCGCCGCCGCGCGATCCGCCACCTGGAGAAGGGCCGCGTGGTGATCTTCGCCGCGGGCACCGGCAGCCCGTATTTCTCCACCGACACCGCGGCCGCGCTGCGGGCCATGGAGATCCACGCCGACGCGCTCTGCAAGGCCACCAAGGTCGACGGGGTCTACGATCGCGACCCCAAGAAGCACGCCGACGCGAAGATGATCCCCTCGCTGAGCTTCGACGAGTTCATCCAGCGCCGCATCGGGGTGATGGACACCACCGCGGTGACCCTCTGCCGCGACAACAAGCTCCCGATCCGGGTGTTCAAGCTGGCCGAGCACGGGAACATCGCGCGGGTCATCTGCGGCGAAGACGTGGGCACCGTGGTCGGCGGCGACGCCTCGCGGGAGTCGGTCGCGCCCTGATCGCGTCGGCTCCCTACTCCGTCGGCGACGGCGGGGGCAGCGGGAACTCGTAGGGCACGGTGGTGAAGACCGCGCGAAACGCGGTCATGCGCAGCCCGCAGAGCGCGCGGCCGACGCACACCGCGGAGGCCTCGGGCATGCCCTCGGGAAAGGCCACCTCTTGCGGGAGCCCCGACCCCGAGATGCGCACGCGCACCGTGAGGTTGCCATCGGCGTTGCGGGGCGGCGCGCACGCCACCACGGCGTCGCCGAGGGGCTCGAAGCTCCGCGCGATCATCGCGCCAGTGGGCTCGTAGGGCGACTGTGTCGAGGGGCGCTGGGCGGCGATCTCGCCGTCGCAGATCACTCGGCCGTCGTCGAGCCGGCGGGCGCGCAGGCCCTCGGTGCGCGGCTGGGCGGCGACCACGGGGGAGCCGAACTCCCCCACGGGCGCGGCCGACGGTGTCACCCGGGGAGAGCCTGGGAGCGTGGGATCCACGGGCGCAGCGGGCACCGATGCGTCTGCGTCGACGCGGGGGCGACGGCGACGGCGGCGCGGGGTTACGGCGGCCGAGGGCTCGGGCGGGGGCGGCTCGGCCGTGGCGCATCCGAGCAGCAGGAGGGCGAACAGGGGGAGGTGCTTCATCGCGGGGTCCGTGGGGAGCTGGGGCCGTGAGCGTGCGTTGCGGGATTGACGCCCGGCGTTCGTGCACCATGCCTCGCCCGACCGGCCATTTGCCAGCGTTCGCGGGGCCCTGCGGGCGTGCGGCGGTATTGACTCCCTCGGGGGACACGTCTAGCGTCCCGCCGCCCGCGGGCTCTCTGGCCCTACGAATCCCGCGAAAATTGCGGCGCATCGTGGCGATCAGCGGCCTCGACTCGACCACCAGAAGGACACACCGGACCCATGGCCTTCGAGCTCACCCCAGAACGCCTGAGCCTCTTCGAGGAGCTCCTGCCGCGGTACCCAACCCGCCAGGCGCTGACGATCCCGCTGCTGCACCTGTGCCAGGAGCAGAACGGATACATCACGCCCGAGGTGGTGGCCTACGTCGCCAAGAAGCTCGGGCTGACGACCGCCGACGTGCAGGGCGTGGTGACGTTCTACACGCTGTTCCAGCAGAAGCCGACGGGTCGCAACGTGATCTGGGTGTGCCGCACGCTGAGCTGCGAGCTCATGGGCGCGCGCTCGATCCAGCACCACCTGGAGGAGAAGCTCGGCGTGCACACGGGCGAGACCACCGAGGACGGCGAGTTCACGCTGTTCACCGCGGAGTGCCTCGCGGGGTGCGGGCAGGGCCCGATGCTGCAACTCAACGACGAGTACCACGAGAACCTCACGCCGGAGCGGGTGGACCAGATCCTCGTCGAGGCGCGTCGCAGCAAGGACGCGCGCTGCAAGGTGACCCACAGTCCCGTCGGCATCCGCGGCCGCGCGAGCAAGTGAGAGGCTGAAAGCAATGCCCGTCGAGAACCCGAAGATCCTCACGAAGAACTACGGCGCGCCGAACTCGTGGACGATCGAGGCCTACGAGAAGAGCGGCGGCTACACGGCCCTGCGCAAGGCGCTGGAGATGACCCCGCAGCAGATGGTGGAGGAGGTCAAGGCGGCCAACCTCCGCGGGCGCGGCGGCGCGGGCTTCCCCGCGGGGCTGAAGTGGTCGTTCCTGAAGCCCAACCCCGAGAAGCCCAACTACATCGCGGTGAACGCCGACGAGGGTGAGCCCGGGACCTTCAAGGACCGCACGCTGATGGAGCGCGATCCCCACCGCTGCATCGAGGGCTTCATCATCGCCGCGCTCGCGCTCAACGTGCACCACGTCTACTGCTACGTGCGGGGCGAGCTCGTGCTCTCCATCCGTCGGCTGGAGCAGGCGGTGCGCGAGGCGCGGGCCAAGGGCTATCTGGGCGACACGGTGATGGGCCGCGCGCACAAGCTGGACATCATCATCCACGCCGGCGCGGGCGCGTACATCTGCGGCGAGGAGACCTCGCTGCTGAACTCCCTTGAGGGGCTCCGCGGCGAGCCGCGGTTGAAGCCGCCGTTCCCGGCCATCGTGGGGGCCTTCGGCGCGCCGACGATCGTGAACAACCTCGAGACGCTGGCCACGGTGCCGACGATCTTCGAGATGGGCGGAGAGAACTTCTCGAAGCTCTCGCGGCTGCACCACATGAAGGACGGCGGCGTGCGGCTCTACGGCGTCAGCGGTCCGGTGAAGCGCCCGGGGGTCTACGAGGCGCCGGTGGGGATCTCCCTCAACGAGCTCATCAACGACCTCGGCGGCGGCATGCGCGACGGGCTGAAGATCAAGGCCGTGGTGCCGGGCGGGAGCTCCACCCCGGTGCTGCGCCCGGGTGACAAGGTCGACGCGCCCGACCCCAAGCACCCCCTCCACGCGTGGCACGGCAAGGACCACCTCGATGTCCCCCTGGGCGTCGACACGATGCGCGGCCTGGGCACCATGCTCGGCACCTGCTGCGCCATCGTGATCGACGACCAGACCTCGATGGTGCGCGTCGCCGAGAACCTCATGCTGTTCTACGCGCACGAGAGCTGCGGGCAGTGCACGCCCTGCCGCGAGGGCTGCGCGTGGATGGCGCGGCTGTGCCGCAAGTTCGCCGCGGGCACCGCGACGATGGACGACCTCGCCACCCTCAACGACGTCGCGAACAACATCATGGGCAACACCATCTGCGCGCTGGGTGACGGCGCGGCGATGCCGATGCTCGGGATCCTCAAGCTGTTCCGCCACGAGTTCGAGGCGGCCATCGGGCGCAAGGCGCCGCACATCGGAGAGAGGGCCGCGTGACCAGCTCACCCCTGACCTTCACGGCATTCGCCCTGCTCGCGGCCCTGGCGCTCGCGAGCGCGGTGGCGACCGTGAGCTTTCGCAACCCGATCCGCAGCGCGGTCGGGCTCTTCGTGCATGTGATTGCCCTCGCGGGGCTCTACATCTCGCTCTCGGCGCACTTCCTCACCGCGGTGCAGCTCATCGTGTACGTGGGCGCGGTGGTGGTGCTCTTCGTGTTCGTCATCATGCTCCTCGGGCCCGACGCCCAGGGCAGCAGCGACGAGCGGGGGGTGCTCACGCGGGCGGCCGGCGCGGGCGCGATGGGGCTGCTCGGGGTCTTCCTCGCGCTCACCCTCGTGCGGCTGAACATCCAGGCGCCCTCGCGGCCGGCGACCTACGGCACCATCAAGGACCTGGGCGCGTGGCTCTTCGGCCCGGCGGTGCTCCCCTTCGAGGCGGCCTCGGTGCTGCTCACCGCAGGGATGGTGGGCGCGTTCGCCGTCGCCCGCTCGAACCACAAGAAGGTGTCCATGTCGGGCGAGGCGAAGCTCCCGGCGGCGAAGCCCGCCGAAGGGGGTGAGGGATGATCCTTCACCTCGGGCACTACCTGGCGCTGTCGGCGGTGATCTTCACCATCGGCGCGGCGGGATTTCTCGCGCGGCGCAACGCGCTGATCTCTCTGATGAGCATCGAGCTGATGCTCAACGCGGTGAACCTCACGCTGGTGGCGGCGAACCGCTTTCAGACCCTCACCCCCGGCGCGTCGGTCACCGACGCCGCGGGCAACGTGACCCAGGCCGCGGCGAGCATTGTGCCCAACGGCCAGGGCTTCGCGTTCTTCGTGATCGCCGTCGCCGCGGCCGAAGCCGCGGTGGGCCTGGCGATCGTGCTGTCCTTCTACCGACTGCGGAAGACCGTTCGCACCGACGCGGCGGACATGCTCCGAGGCTGATCAGGCAACGCCCATGAACCTCATCGAGCGCATCGTCGCAAACACTCACTTCGACCAGTTCGTCCACGCCCCCGCGGACCAGTACTCCGTGCTCGGGTGGATCGTGCTGCTCCCGCTCATCGGCGCGTTCATCAACGGCGTCTGGGGCAAGCAGCTCGGACGTCAGGGCGTGTACATCGCCGGCGTCGGCGCGGTGGCGAGCTCCTTCCTGCTGTCCATCCTGGCCTTCGTGGCGCTGCTCAAGAGCGGCGGCCACGCGGCGGGGGCGGAGCAGGCGGGAGAGCACGCCGAGCACGCGCGCCGGCTGGTCTCGTACGTCGCCCAGATCGGCGGTAAGCCCTGGGACTGGATCCTCGCCCCCACCGGCGCCACCACCGCGGAGATGATCCGCGTGCGCTACGTGGTCGATCCGCTCTCGGGCATCATGCTCCTGGTGGTGACGGGGGTGGGCACGCTCATCCACGTCTACTCCGTGGGGTACATGTCCCACGACGCGAGCTACCACCGCTTCTTCGCGTACCTGAACCTCTTCGTCTTCGCGATGTTGAACCTCATCCTGGGCGACAGCCTGGTGCTGATGTTCCTCGGCTGGGAGGGCGTGGGGCTCGCCTCCTACCTCCTCATCGGGTTCTGGTTCACCAACGCCGACTACGCCTTCGCGGGCCGCAAGGCGTTCATCGTGAACCGCATCGGCGACGCCGGGCTCATCCTCGGCATGGCGATCCTCGCGTGGAAGGGCGGCTCCTACCGCTTCGACACCCTGCACGAGCACGTCGCGGCCAACGGCACCTTCCTGCAGGCGCTGAACACGAAGACGGGCCTCGGGCCCTTCCTCGCCGACGCGCTGCCCATCGTGCACAGCAACGCCGCGCTGGTGGGGATCTTCACGAAGATCGACTTCACCTGGGGCGGGCTCGCGGCGCTCCTGCTCTTCATCGGCGCCTGCGGCAAGAGCGCGCAGATCCCGCTCTACGTCTGGCTCCCCGACGCGATGGCGGGCCCCACGCCGGTGTCGGCGCTCATCCACGCAGCGACGATGGTCACGGCGGGCATCTACCTGCTCAACCGCCTGTCGTTCCTCTACGTGTACTACACCACCGTGCTGGCCATCATCGGCGTGGTGGGCGCGGCCACGGCGCTCTTCGCGGCGACCATCGCGGTGACCCAGACCGACCTGAAGAAGGTGCTGGCGTATTCCACGGTGTCGCAGCTCGGGTTCATGTTCCTGGCCTGCGGCCTCGGCGCGTTCGGCGCGGGCTTCTTTCACGTGTTCACCCACGCGTTCTTCAAGGCCTGCCTCTTCCTCGGGGCCGGCGCCGTGATGCACGCCTGCGGCGACCGCCAGGACATGCGCCTCCTCGGCGGCCTGCGCACCCGCATCCCGATCACGTTCTGGACGATGACGGTCTCCACCGCGGCGATCGTGGGCTTCCCGTTCAGCTCGGGCTTCTTCTCGAAGGACGAGATCCTCTGGCGCGCCTTCGCGCACCCGAACCACACGCTGGGGTACTCCCTCTACGCGATGGGCGTGCTCGCGGCGACGCTCACGGCCTTCTACATGTCCCGCATGATGTTCCTGACCTTCTTCGGCGAGGGCCCGAAGTTCCTCACCGAGAAGGCCCACGACGATCACGCGCACGGGCACGACGACCACGCGCACGGCCATGATGACCACGGGCACGGCGAGCCGTCGGAGCACGGCCTCGACATGCAGCTGATGACCTACCCCCTCATCGCCCTCGCGGCGATGGCGGCGGGCGCGGGGCTCCTCGGGCTCCCGCACTGGCTGATCCACCAGCACGGCACGATCCCGGCCTTCCTCCACGGCACCGTCTCCGACGCGATGGACGCCTACCGCCCCGCGTTCCAGGAGCAGATGTACGCGAAGGAGCTCGTCGCCATGATCGGCGGCGTCGCGGCCTTCGGCATCGGCGTCGGCGGCGCGTGGTGGGTCTACATCGCGCAGAAGGGCGCGCCCGCAGAGGCCGCGGCCAACGGCGCGAAGGGGCTCTACGAGCTCGTGCTCGCCAAGTGGAAGATCGACGAGCTCTACGACGCCACGATCGTCCGCCCGGCGAAGGCGTTGTCGACCTTCTCCGCGGGCTTCGACCGCCGGGTCATCGACGGCCTCGTGAACCTCACGGGCGCGCTGACCCTGATCCTCGGGCGGCTGGTGAAGCCGCTGCACAACGGGTCGATTCAGCTCTACGGCGCGGCCATCGGCGTCGGCGCGCTGGCCATCGTGGGCTGGGTGGTGCTCGTCCCGCAGGCGTCCATCGCGCACCGCGCGGGCGACGGCGGGCAGACCGTCATCGAGGTCAGCGGGGGACCAGGCTACGTCTACCGCTGGGCGGTGTTCGCGCCGCAGCTCGGCAACGGCAACCGCCTCGTCGACGTGTGCCCCGACACGGCCATCGCCTCGAACCTCGGCACCCAGCCGTTCACCCGCGAGACGCAGCGCACCGAGACCGTGACCTCGCCGCGCTGCGTGGTCGTGGAGGCGAAGAACCCCTTCGATCGCGTGACCCGTGCGGTCACCGTCATCACCGCCGCAGCGCCCACCACCGCGGCGCGGTGAAGAGAGAACGAACGTGAACACCGCACGGCACCTGCTCTCCACGCTCATCTGGCTCCCCGCGGCGGCCGCGATCTTCGCGCTGTTCCTCCCGCGGCAGGCCCCCAAGCTGCTCCGCGCCTATGGCGTGGGCGCGTCGCTGTTCATCTTCGGCCAGGCGCTGCAGCTCCTCGTGGGCTCCACGCACTCGGTCGAGAGCCGCACCTTCCGCTACGTCGAGAACGTCGAGTGGATCCCCTCGCTGGGGATTCGCTACCACCTCGGCATCGACGGCATCGCGCTGTGGCTGGTGATCCTCGCGACCTTCCTCACGCCCATCACCCTGCACGTGAGCTTCGGCGCGATCCGCAACCGCCAGAAGGAGTTCATCGCCGCGATGCTCCTGCTGGAGAGCGCGATGATCGGCTGCTTCGTCTCCCTGGACATGTTCCTGTTCTACCTGTTCTGGGAGCTCACCCTCGTCCCGATGTTCCTCATCATCGGGGTCTTCGGCGGGCGCAACAGCGTGTACGCCGCGGTGAAGTTCTTCCTCTACACCTTCGCAGGATCAGTCTTCATGCTGATCGCGATCCTGTACATGGTGCTGAAGTACAAGGGCCTCACCGGGAACTACAGCTTCGACTACGCCGACCTGATGCGCGTGGGCTTCCCCTTCTCCACCGAGAAGTGGCTCTTCCTCGCGTTCTTCCTCGCGTTCGCGATCAAGGTCCCGCTGTGGCCGGTGCACACCTGGCTGCCCGACGCGCACACCGAGGCGCCCACTGGGGGATCGATGATCCTCGCGGCGGTCATGCTGAAGCTGGGCACCTACGGCATCCTGCGCTTCGGCCTGGGCTTCTTCCCCTTCGCCGCGCACTGGATCGGGCCGACCATCGCGCTCATCTCCTGCGTGGGGATCATCTACGGCGCCCTCGCGGCCTGGAAGCAGCACGATTTCAAGCGGCTCATCGCGTACTCGTCGGTGAGCCACATGGGCTTCGTGATGCTCGGGCTGATCGCCCGCACCGAGTCGAGCGTCTCGGGCGCCATCGTGCAGATGGTCAACCACGGCATCTCCACCGGCGCGCTCTTCCTCCTCGTCGGCGTGATCTACGACCGACGACACACCCGCGACCTCGGGGAGTTCGGCGGGATCGCCAAGGTGATGCCCTGGTACGCCGCCGTGTGGGTGCTCGTGACCATGAGCTCCATCGGGCTGCCGGGCACCAACGGCTTCGTGGGTGAGTTCCTGATCATGATCGGGACCTTCACCGCGCCGCTGCTCCGGTGGTCGTACAACTGCGTCGAGGGCGGATGCGACAGCGCCGGCATGGGCCCGCTCTTCACCCTGCTCAGCGTGAGCGGCGTGGTGCTCGGCGCGGTCTACATGCTCGACGTGACCCAGAAGGTGTTCTTCGGCCCCGCGAAGAACCCCAAGAACGAGGGCCTCCCGGACCTCGCCCCGCGCGAGTGGCAGGCGCTGCTCCCGCTGATCCTCGCGATCTTCGCCATCGGCTTCTTCCCCACGTATTTCCGCGAGCGCATCGACCCCTCGGTGCGGACCTTCCTCTCGGTCTACAACCAGAAGCGCGAGGCCCTGCGCGACCGCGGCACCACCGCGGAGAACCCGTGGCTCCTCGACGAGGCCGTGCTGCGCATGCCCGAACGTGACACCCCCCCGCCGGTCGCGACCGACGATGCCGCTGGCTCCGCGCCCGCACACGGAGGCTGATTCGTGAGCGCCCTGCTGTTGCTTCTGTCGCCGATCCTGATCCTCGCCGTGGGGGCAGTCGTCCTCATGTTGGTGGACGCATTCCAGGAGCAGGAGGGCGGGCTCGCCATGCCCACCACCCTCCTGCACTTCGTCGCCGCCGCCGCCGCCCTCGCGGTATGGCAGCGCGGCATCCCTGCCGACCAGTCGGTCCTCCAGGGCTGGCTCGTGGTCGACAAGACCGTGCTCTTCCTCGAGGCCACCATCGCCATCGGCGGCGCCCTCGCGTCCCTCGCCGCGGGCGGCTACCTCGCCGAGCACAAGCTTGACCGCGGGGAGTACTACCCCCTCCTCGCCTTCGGCTCCGCGGGCGCCATGCTCCTCGCGGCCTCGAACGACATGCTCATGCTCTTCATCGCGTTGGAGACCATGTCTCTCGCGGTCTACGCGCTGACGGGCTTTCGCCGCACGTCCCCGCGCTCGGCCGAGGGCGCGCTGAAGTACTTCCTCCTCGGGTCCTTCGCCGCCGCGCTGCTGCTCTTCGGCGCCGCGCTGCTCTACGTGATCTCGGGGCACACCGACTTCCCGGGCATCGCCCAGGGGCTCCACGCCGCAGGCGAGGGCGCCCTCTCGGGCGTGCGCACGCAGATCGGCATCCTCGCGATGCTGCTCATCGTGGTCGCCATGGCGTTCAAGATCAGCGCCGCGCCCTTCCACATGTGGACCCCCGACGCCTACGAGGGCGCGCCCACCTCCACCACCGCGTACATGAGCGTGGTGGTGAAGACCGCGGCCTTCGGGCTCTTCCTGCGCATGATGCTCGCGCTCTGGGGCGACCCCGCCAGCGCCAGCGGCACCGCGGGCTGGCCCGCCCTCCTCGCGTGGCTCGCCGTGCTCACGATGACTGTGGGCAACCTCGCGGCGCTCACGCAGACCAACGTCAAGCGCATGCTCGCGTACAGCTCCATCGCCCACGCGGGCTACATCCTCCTCGGCATGGTCGCCGCGCCCCGCGCGGGCACGGGCCCCGCCGCGCAGGCCGCGGTGTTGTTCTACCTGCTCGCGTACACCGTCTCGAACGTGGGCGCCTTCGCGGCCCTCATGCTCGCCGGTCGCCGCGGCGCCGAGGCCGTCTCCTACGACGACCTCGCGGGCTACGCGCGCCGCCACCCCGCGGCGGGCTTCGCGCTGACCTTCTTCCTGATCTCGCTCATCGGCGTGCCGTCCACCGCGGGCTTCTTCGGGAAGTTCTACATCATCCGCGCGACCCTCGACGCGGGCTACACCGGGCTCGCCATCATCGCCGTCGTGAACAGCGCCATCAGCGCCTACTACTACCTCGGCGTGATGGTGAAGATGTACATGCGCGACCCTGCGCCG
>JBILLI010001030.1:0-7404 GCA_044376155.1 Polyangiales bacterium | reverse complement strand
GCCGGCGCACGGGTCGTTGCGGCCGATGGCGTCGGCAACGGCGACTCACCCGCCGACCAGTTCATGCGGACCATCCTCGACGGCGCGTCCGCCTTCGAGCGGTCACAGATCCGCGCGCGGACCCGCGCAGCCCTCGCGGTGAAGAAAGCCCGCGGGGAGCGCGTGGGGGGCGTCCCCTGGGGCTGGCGTGTCGGGGCCGATGGGGTGCACCTGGAGCCCGACGAGAGCGAGCGGGCGACGGCACATCGGGCGGCGACGCTGCGCCGCGAGGGGCTCTCGTTCGCGCGGGTCGCGGCACAGCTCGCCGCCGAGGGGCGCGTGAAGCGCAGCGGGCGGGCGTTCCACCGCGCGGAGGTACATGCGCTCTGCGGCGGGGGACAACGGACTCGACGACGTCTCACGACGGCAGACACCGTGCCGCAGGGCGAGCGTCGTCCGTGGTGATCCGTGAGGCTCGCGTGGGGCGGGTTGTCGGGCGCGCGAGGTGCGAAGGGTGGGCTAGCGTGCGGGTGTGGCTGGCGACGCGGCACGCCCCCTCGACCCAGCGTTTCCCAACCTCGCGCCGGCCGTGGTGGCGCGCTACCGCAACGCCCCTGAAGCCGTCGTGGCGGAGATCATCGACGGTGAGCTGTCGCTCACGCCGCGGCGGTGGCTGCGACACGCCCGTGGTGCGACGCGACTCGTCGGGAAGCTCGCGGGCTTCGACGACCCGGGCGAGGGTGGACCGGGGGGATGGGTCCTTCTCATCGAGCCGGAGCTGCACCTCGGTCCGCGGCCAGACATCGCGGTGCCCGACCTCGCCGGTTGGCGGCGCGAGCGGTTGCCCGCGGACTTCATGGAAGGCGCCGCGGCGACGCTCGCGCTGGACTGGTGCTGCGAGGTGCTGTCCGCTTCGACCAAGGCGTCGCGCACGTGTGGCTGGTGTCGCCGACGCTGCGCAGCGTCGAGGTGCTGCGCCGCCAAGACCTGGGGTGGCTGCTGGTGGCGACGCTCCGCGGCGGGGCCGTCGTGCGCGTGGAGCCCTTCGACGCGCTGGAGCTCGACCTCGCCGGGCTCTGGGCCCCGCAGCGCCGATCGCCTCCCGCCTCCGAGGCCCTTGCGTTCTTTCCCCGCACCGCTCTCCACATCCCGGTCGGCCGCGTTTCATGCGCTCTTCCACCGCGTCGCTCTCCGCGCTGCGTTCGCCGCCGGTGGGGGGCGGGTTCACCGTGCTTCATCTCGGCGTGCGGCGGTATCGTGCGCGACCCACGCAAGAGGCCGCGCTTCTGGCAGCCGCCTGGGTCGCTGAAGATTTGGCGACCACAAGGGCCGCGCAGACAGCCTCCGCGTGGGCCGCGTGGCCTGGCGGCAGGGCAGCGCCGCACGGGCCGTGGCCGCGAGCACCTCGGAGAGCGTCGTCGTGGAGGACCGCTCGGACGCCCGCTCCCTTCGCGAGTTGTCTACCGCGCGGGTCTCGCGCACCGGCGTCACGCGGATCTGCCCAGGCCACGCGAAGGTGCGGGATCGAGAGGAAACGACCGGCGTCGACCTCGCCGGACTCCACGCGAAGTCGGTCCACTCCATCGCGACCGAGACCTCGCGGATTCTTGGGTGTAGTCGATCACGGAGAATCGCCATGACGTCGCGCAGGGGACGATGCGACGGAGCATGTGCGCGATAATCTTCGATACGTCCGCTTGACCCAGAAAAAAATCTCACTATCGTCGAGTCTCCGTAGGGCAATCACGCGGAGGGGACGCGATGGGGTTTCAGCGGGAGTTCGACCCGGCGATCGGCGACGAGAGTCTGCGCGCGTGCGTGAACGACGGCGCGTTGGTGGCTGCCGAGAGCCACGCGCTGGCGGTGAACGCGACGACCTCGTCGTCTCTGTCTCTCCCGGCCGGGATCTACCGGGTGTTTCTGCAGGGGATGTCGGCCGCCGAGACCATCGCGATGGTCACCGGGGGATCGGGGGTCACCGCGGCGCTGCCGACGGCCGGCACCCCTCGCGTGGCTGCGGTGTTCCCGGGGAACGCCGAGGTGCGACTGCGCGTGCTGCCCGACAAGACCTTCGTCGCGGCGATCAGCGCCGTGGGGGGCGGGACGGTCTTCTTCGTCCCGGTGGTGAGGCTCTGATCCGAGGCCGCGGCGGAACCGCGGCGATCAACGAGGTCGAACATGCGATTCGTGGTGGAACTGACCGATGGCGTGACAACGAAGGTGGGGCTCAGCGGGCCTGTGGGAGCCGGTGGCGGCGCGAACTCGATCGCGCAGCCGCTCAGCCAGGTGAAGGACCTGTTGCAGGCGACGAAGCTCGACGTGGGGTTCGTGGTCTACGCGCTCACCACCAACGGGACCATGGCGAAGCCCCCGAAGCTCTACCTGGAGAGCTCGCTGCAGAACGAAGACGAGTTCGGCGGGCTCTGGAGCCCGATCAAGCTCGACAGCGGCGACTTCATCAATCTCTTCGAGGCGAGTGGGTACCCCCAGCCCGCGCAGCTCCTCACGACCGTGGATCAGGGCTTCGGGCGCTACGTGCGCTGGCGCATCGAGATCCCTGAGAACGCGACCGCGATCACGCTCACGTTGATCTTCAAGATCACCCTGCTGGGCCACGGCTGAGGGCGGGCCATGCTCGACCTGATCCAGCTCACGCCGAAGGACGGGGCGATGGTGAAGTCCGCGGGGCCCGCGCCGAAGGAGCAGGTCATCGACGCCGCGGGCTACCAATCGCTGGACCTCGTCTTGACCGCGCTCAACCTCGGGGGGAGCCTCATGGTGCGTGTGGAGACGGCGCTCACCCAGGACGAGGTCCAGTGGCAGAGCCTCGGGGTGTTCACCCCGCTGGTGGCCGTCGCCACCACCGACCGTCGCCGCTTCGACGGCGTGCTGCGATTCCTGCGATGGAAGGTTGAGACGCTCGATGGGGACGGCGCGGCGTTCACCATCGCGGGGACCGTGAGCTAGCGGATGCCGACGCGTTGACTCGCAACAAGCGGTCAACACCAGGAGCAGCACAGCATGCCCATTCAGCAACAGGCGTTCGTCGATGTGCGCGAGACCTTGTTGAGAAGCGGGGCGAATGCTCCCTTCGAGCTTGACGCGGCGCAGGTTCAACGCATCGAACAAGCAGTCGGGCAGTCCAACGGAGCCGCCATCGTCTACTTCGCACCGGGGGAATACCGAGTCCATCGGATCCGCCGCTCCTACGAGGCCTGGCAGGGTGATCTGAACTTCGGCCCAGGCGTCACCGTCTGGATGGACCCAGATGCCATCCTTGTGCTTGACAGTGCGAGGCTTGTCATCATGGGAGGGCTGAATGCACCGCCCTCCCAGATCTTCGATGAACGCGGCCACGGCATGGTGCTCCTGGGTGGCGAGATCAAGGAGGTGTTGCCCGAGTGGTGGGGGGCGAACGTGGATGCGGTGCGGGACAACGCTGATCCGATTCAGCGTGCGATTGACGCAGCCAGCGCAAGGCGGATGCCCCGATCGAATAAAAGCTCGCAGAGGGGGAGACAGCTCAGGCCGCTCCCGGTGCTGCTACGCCAGATGTTCACGGTCGGCAGAAGCATCGTGGTTGGACGTGTGGTGGAGCCTGATCCTGGCGAGTCCATACTGACTGGATTCGGCGCGCTCGCGGGCGTTTCGCTCACGCTTCGAGGACTTGTCACGGGTATCGCGACACACGCGGTCGGACTCCGTGCGCTCGACTGGCGAGCGTTGAGCGCAGGTCATGACCAGGACGCGCTGACGCGGGCCCTGGAGCAAACCATCCTGCGTCTCGACTTCGCATATGGTGCGCTCATCGAGAACCTCACATTGGACGCGAATGGAGAGGTGGACTACGCGGCCATGCTCTACTCGGGTGTGGGTGAGCCCAGGCCGGAACAGACCCACGCCATCACCCTGCGCGGATGTACGTTTCGCGGAGCGCGAAGGGTTCAAGTGCAGTTCGGTCCTCCCCAGATCCAAGGTACGCCTCCCACTCGACCACGAACTGTTGGCGTTGGGGCGGAGCAGGTGATGGTGCAGATCCCGTCCGAGATCGTCACCACCGGCAATGGAGACATCCCCGGGCTCAACGTTCGTAACTGTGTGGTCGAGTGCCGCGCCATCGAAGCGCTCGACCCGCCACGTGGGATGCACTTCCGCACAGAGAACGGTGTGGCGCTTCGTGTTGCCGACACCGTGTTTCGTGGGCCAACGCAGTGCTTCATCGACATCACATCGGGAATGGTTCTCGTCGATGGATGTGACTTCGACAACCCGTCGTCCAGCACGGAGAGCGCGGGGCAGAAGACCATGACGATCGCGTCAGGTTACGAACCGCCGGAGGGCCAGGACGTCTATCTGGGAGCCCTCGGATCTCTGAGCAATGGCTCGCCGCCACAGTCTGGCAACGGCTTCGTGGCGATGTCGTCATGCACTTCCAACAGCGCACAACTGATGGCGACACCCTATCCAAGTCGACAGGGCATCAACAACGGCAGACCCATGCGCTCCAACCTGATCTGGGGATGCCGACACGAGCCGCCGGGGACGAGCGGATCCGTGAGCGTACGCTGGGGACGACTCGCCCTGGCGGGGCGCGTCGACTCTGGTTCGGAGCGCCGCTACAACAGCGACGGAACGCTGTGCGTGGTCGGCGGCTACATGGGGGGGGAGATCCAGGCCGTCACCCGGGCCGCGCAGAGCGTGGTACTCGCCTGCCGCACCTCAGCCACTGACAACCTCCCGAAGATCGTGGCACCGCGCCCACCTGGAACGCGCTCCATGACCACCGTGATCTTCGGACTCCAGTGTGTGGCGCTCCTGCTCTTGATCCTGGGGGGCGTCGGGTGCCAGCAGGAACCGCGCGCTGCATCAACAGATATAGGGGTCGATCGTGTGCTGGGAGCCGAAGCTGAAATGCCAGCGATCGATGCTGGACACAGCACGAGAGTCGACAACGGTGCCCGCGCGGACGTCCGTGCGAGGCCCGACGTGGTGATCGCCGATCCGCCCGACAGCGGCGTGTCGCCGGACGCAGGTGAGAGAGACACGGCGGCGATGGATGGGGCAGTGGACGATGCCACACGCGACGCGCCGTACCCGGATATTCCTGGCTGTCTCGACCCGGAATGGGCCATGGTGGATGTTGTCCGACGCGACATTGAGGTGACGCCGCTGCCCGATGCGTCAATCATCGAAGACGCTGGTCCACCCAGGCAGATGCGTGCGGACTGCCCCGTCGTGACCGATGGGGATACCACCATCGCCGCACCCCGACTGCTCTTTCCCATGAGTCCGATGCGCGCGACCTCGCAGCGGCCCACACTCTTCTGGGCGCTCCCCCCCGGCGTTGACGGTGCACGCGTCGAGCTGTGTCTGGACCGTTGCTGCACGCGCGTCATCACCACCCTCGATGTAAGCGGCAGCAGCGCGCGTCCGCAGCAGGCGCTTCCTCCCGGTGTGGTTTTCTGGCGCGCAAGAGGCAAGATCGGAACGCGCTTCGGACGCGAGACGTCGTTTACTTGGGAGTTCGGGGTCAAGCACCGCGATGCCCCAACGGACACGGCGTGGGGAACCATTCGAGACTTCAATGGTGATGGTTTCGATGACCTGGTGGAGCTTAGTTCTCAGGTCCGACTGTACTGGGGTGGGGTGGACGGAATCGCGGGCTCCAGGTTCTCTGCGCACCGCAGGGCGACTTCCGGCGGCGCTACGGCGATCGGCGACTTTGATGGGGATGGCCTCGCCGATCTGTTGGCCGAAACCAGCACTGAAGAATATCCGGGTGATGATGGAATCAATTACCTGCGCACAGTTGCTAGTGTTTATATCGGGCGTGCTTTCGGAGGTGTCCAGTCGACCCCCAGACTCCGGATGCGTCCAGGAATGCTGACGGTGTGCGATCTGAACGGTGACGGCTACAGCGATGCCGTACACATGGAAGAAGACAGGCCACGCTCGACAGGCGAGATGCGACCGAGGATCGTGGCGGTGTTCGGTGGGCCCCAGGGTCTCGGAAGCGGAGGACGACAGATCGTCGACGACCCCCTCGGATTTCGCCGTTGGCCCTTGTTTGGTGCGCTTTCGTGCCCTGGTGATCTTGATCAGGATGGATACGCCGAGCTCCTGGTCGGCGATGCGAGCGTTCCCGACACTGGAGGGGCGGTATACGTCTTCCGTGGAGGGCGTGAGGGAGCAAGTGAGTTCGCGTCAAGGCGATTTGATGCGACATCTTTGGCGCAGATCCCATATTCGGTGCGCGATTTCGGGGTTGTCGTTGGGTCTGTCGGAGACGTCGACGGGGACCGCCTCGGAGACGTTGGCGTCGTGAGCTGGTTTCAGAGGCAGCACATTTTTCTTCGTGGAAATCGCACGTCGTTTGTCGAGTTTGCGGTAAGCGTTTCGCCCCCCGATCGGGATCAGGCCCCGTATCGGTTTGGACGCCTCGTTGATGTGTCGCCAGATCTGGACGGGGACGGTCGCGCGGATCCCGTCCTCGCCTGCCCGAGTTGTGGAACCGAAGATTTTCGCGAGCGGCCCTACTACCGTGGGTTTGTTTACGTGTATCAATCGACAGCTTCGGAATGGCTCGGCGTTCTACCAGTTCAGGCTTATCGCGGTGGCGAACAGCGGTGGGAAATCAACTCCACCTTTGGTTCTGCGGTGGCCTCAGGAGACTTCGATGGCGATGGGTTTGACGATATCGCCATTGGAGACCCGGAGTCATGGCCAGATCTCTGTGCGCAGCGAGGGGTGATTCACTTAGTCCTAGGCGGTGCAGACTTAAGTCGTGCGCGTCGGATTTCAGTGTTCGGCGAATCTCGCCCACTAATTGTGTATCCGGGACTCGGGTGGGGACTCGCCAGCAACCGCGTGTTGTTGAGCGCTGCGAGCGGAGCCTAGCATGGGCAACTTTGGGAACGAGTTTGTGGTCGTTACCAACTGGCCGCAAGGAAGGGAGCCTCCTCCTGCAGTTGTGACTCGAAGGGTGAGGGAGGTAGCCGGTGCTGCCGAATCGAAGTTCTTGTACTTTCATCCGGCGACATATCCGATTCTTGCATTGGATCCTGCAACTGGGGTCGACCTTCTTCCGCGTGTTCAACTGTCTGGCTTCGGAGAAGCACATGCGCTGATTTTTTCGGAGTCTCAGGCGCTGTGGTTCGCACGAGAGGCCGTTCTTCAACTGAGTCCTGGCGTGGTGGTGATCATTCGTGGATCGCTCAAGGCAGACCCGAGAATGATCTTCGATCTGCCTGAGGTTCGCGAGCGAAGGACTAGGCCGGCATCGTTGGCAGTGCGATCGCGCCAGGCGCTGGTTCGTTTCGAAAGTACTCGCATCGAGGAGATCTATCCCGAATGGTTCGGGGTCGTTTCCGGCTTCTCGTCGACCACGCCAGCGGATGGAGCTGCGAACGCGGCGGCGTATCAGGC
>JBILLI010000364.1:0-7408 GCA_044376155.1 Polyangiales bacterium | reverse complement strand
TGCGCACGATGAGGTACATCACCGACGGGTCGGCCTGCGCGGCGCGCGCCGCGACGGACTCGGGGAGGTCCTTGTCGTGCTCGTAGGTGGGCATTCGGGGCGCGAGATCATCGCAAGAAGCCGCACAGAGCGCGAGAGGAGCGTGCGCAGCACGGGGGAGGCGCGTCGACCGGGCTCGACGCCCGCGCAGGCGCGCTTGCGCGATCACTGCACGGACCAGTGTCGCGAGTCACAAGAAAGGGCCGGATGCGAAGGAGCCGCAAGCGCAGCAAGGCGTGACGACCGCCGCGTGGCTGGGCCACGCAAGGGAGGAGCAACGTCGCTGCGCGCCGCGGATCCGCACGCATTCCGGACCTCGCTTGTGACTCGCGACACTAGCTCTTCTGTGCTTGATGCAAGTATGAAGACCGTCCCTTTGCCAAGGTGCAGCCGGCACGCGCGCGTCGCGGTGGGCTACCGCTTGTCCTTCTCGGGCGGCTCCTTGCCGCAGCGGCGCGCGAGGTCGGCCTTGTCGACGGCCTTCGCCGATGCCTCTTCGTACGCGACGACCCCCGTGCTCACGAGGCGCTGGAGCTCGTCGTTGAGGAGTTGGTTCCCCGCCGCGCGTCCCACGCTCATCATGCTCGCGATCTGATGGCTCTTGCCCTCTCGAATGAGGTTGGACACCGCGGCGTTGACCATGAGCACCTCGAGCGCCGCGACGCGACCGCCGCCGATCTTCTTGCACAGCGTCTGGGCCACGACGCCGCGCAGGGTTTCGGACAAGGTGGCGCGCATCTGCGGCTGCTGCTCGGGCGCGAACAGGTTGATGATTCGATCGACGGTCCCGATGGCCGTCGAGGTGTGGAGCGTGCCGAACACGAGGTGGCCCGTGTTGGCGGTCTCCATCGCGAGCGAGACGGTCTCGAGATCGCGCATCTCACCGACCAGCACGATGTCCGGGTCTTCGCGCAGGGCGGCCTTGAGGGCGCGCGCGAAGCTCTTCGTGTGCGGGCCGACCTCGCGCTGATTCACGAGGCACCGCTGGCTGCGGTGCACGAACTCCACCGGGTCTTCGAGGGTGAGAATGTGCTCGTCGCGCGTGCGATTGATCGCGTCGATCATGGCGGCCAGCGTCGTCGATTTGCCGCTGCCGGTCGGGCCCGTGACCAGCACCAGACCCTTGGGCTGACGGCACAGCGCCTCGACCGCCGGCGGGAGGCCCAGCTGCTTTATTGTGAGAATCTTCGCGGGAATCACCCGGAGCACGGCGCTGACGCCGCGCTGGTCGCGAAACATGTTCACGCGGAATCGCGCGAGGCCCTCGATGGGGTACGCGAAGTCGCAGTCGTTGTCGGCGAGCGCGGCGCGTGAGCGCGCGTCCATCGCCCCGTCGAGGAGCTGCGCCACCTCGTCGCTGCCGAGCACCGGCGCGTCGCCGATCTCGCGAACGGCCCCGTCGATGCGCCACCGCGGGCGATGGCCCGCCGAGAGGTGCAGGTCGCTCGCTCCCTCGGCCACCATGCGACGCAGGAGCCTGTCGAGCTGCGGCGCCGCGTGCGGGGCCGCGGCGGCCTCGGCGGGCGGACGCGACGCGAGCCCCGACGACCACGACGAGATGCCCGACCGCCCGCGGAGCACCTCGTCGAGGAGCCGCTGACGAATCTGGACGGGTGTGATCTCGAGGCTCGGGACCATGCGCCGCGCGCCGTCGAGCGTTGCGGCGTCGAGCGAGTCGACGAAGCCGAGGGTGAGCGCGGTGCCCTCGAGGCTGAGGGGGAGCACCCGGTGACGCTCGATGAAATCGAGCGGGAGCAGGGAGACGACGTCGGGCGAGGGGACGGGCGCCGCGTCGCTCCACGTCGGGAGCGAGACGTCGCGCTGCGCCCCCACGAGCCGCCGCGCGAGGCTCTGCGCCACGACCATTCCGAACGCGGGCACCTGGAGGAAGAGCCCGCGGAAGGTCGACGCCGAGAACGACACGACGAGCACCGTTCCCCGCGCCGTGACGCTGGCCGTGCGACGCTCGCCGAGCAGCAGGCCGACCTCGCCCGCGGTCTCCGGCGCGCGGATGACCGACACCTGCACCGGCTCGCCCGTGCGACGCTCGGCGACGCTCACCGCGGCCTCGCCGCGCACCACAACGAATATCCCTTCGCTGGCATCGCCCTGCCGCACAAGCGTCTCGCCCGCGTCGAACTGCATGAGCACCGCGAGCCCCACGACCTTGTCGATCTGCTCGGCGTTGAGGCCTTGAAAGAGGGGCGCCTGCGCGAGCGTCGCGGCTACGCGGCTTCGTAGTCCGGTGTCCAACGGGATCGTACGCATGGCCCTGACGGTACACCGAAGCGCGCCCGCGGCAGCGCCCTCAGCCCGGGCGCTCTCGCCGAGAGTCCGCGAACTTGCCCCCGCGATCGAAGGTCTCCGTCGACGGGGAGAGCACCTCGACAACGCCGGCAACGTGGTCTCCCGCACGGTCACCACGGAGCAGGGGAACTACCGCTTCCAGAACGTCGACCACGGGAACTACCAGGTCCGCGTGCGTCGCCACGGATTCCGCGCGGTGAGCCAGTCGGTGGAGGCCCGCGCCGGCGCGCCCGCCGCCGCGCGCCCGATGCAGCTTCAACTGCACTGAAGAACGGATTCACCTCCGGCGGTGAAGACGTTTACCTCCGGAGGTGAACGTCTGCCACGACGGCACCGTCGTCGCAGCCCGCGAGGACACGGGCGACGACGGCACGGTGCGGACGGGAACCGCGGGCATCTCCGCCGTGCACCGGGCGGGGCTGACGACGTGGGACTGGGCGACGCTGCTGAAGCGCGCCTGGGGGTTCGACGCGCTGGCATGCTCAGGCTGTGGCGGGCAGACGCGGTTCATCGTGGTGATCACGGACCGCGCGGCGAGCGAGCGCATCTTGAGGCGCATGGGCGAGGACGCCGAGGAGGAGTTCGCGCGTGTCGCAACCGCTTGGGACGCAGAGGCTTTGGCGACCGCACGGGCCGCGCGTGTCGCAACCGCGTGGGTCGCGTGGCGCGGCGGCAGGGCGGACCGCACGGGAAGTGGCCGGGAGAATTCCAGCGAGCGCGACGCGGTGGAGGACCGCGAGGAACGCGGCCGTGCGTGTGGTGGGCAGCGACGTCGTGGCGGGACGCGGGGATCTCATCCGCGGAGGACGCGGGCGGGAGGGGAGGGTGCTTGACCGTCGCACCGCGTTGGACTCCTTATCCCCTGTTCCTCGACCTCTTCCTCGCCTTGATCCGCGCGAGCCGTTGGGTGTCTTATCCACTTACGACTGTGCGCCTCACCAACACCGAGGTCGAGGTCCGCATCGGACGCGTCCAGTTGCATTCCAACCTTCCCACGCCATTGCCCGCCGCGGTCCTGACCAACCTTACGTTGCGCCTTACGAACCCCAACGGTCGCTTCCTCGCGATCCCCCGCGCCCTGCGCCCTTAACGTCAGACGCACGCCGCGACGCCCGCGACGCTGCACGGGGTGGGCGGATGGTCCACGCCCCTGAGCACCGTCGTCATGGCCGTGGGCGGGGAGCTCGGCGAGCCCACGACCTCGCAGCGGGCGGTGGTGCTCGTGCAAGAGTCGACGTCGCGGGCGACCTACACCTTCGATGGCCGCGTCTTCATCGCGGAGGGGGAGCTGCGGCGATCCCTCGGGGGATAGGCGCTCCAACGGGTTGTGCCCGCCGAGCACCCCCCGAGTGACACGGTTCCCTCGTCCACGAGAAGACGAAATTCTCCTCTTATGCGAAGTGAACCGCCCCGCATCGACACACGATCGCACTGCACTCGCGCCACTCCGCGACGCTACCACCGCCACGCTGACCGAATCCATCCCCGTCGGCGCGCAGCGCGCAGACGTCGCCCTCCCACACGACCCGCCCGCCGCGCGCCCTCACCGCGCTCACGCCCACGCGTCGCATGGGTCGCGCGCCCTCGCGAAGCGCGGCTCCTGCGCGTCCTCGCCGATGTGCCGCAGGATGCGCTCGATCACCGCGCGGTCCTTGATCACCGCGATGAACTTCATCCGCCCGCCGCACCCCTCGCAGTTCAACGCGTCGACGTCCCACACGCGCTGCAGTAGCGTCGCCCAGTCCCACTTCGTGAGCGCCGCGCCCTGCACTGCCGCGATCCCCGCGGACCACGCGCTCGGCTCGACCTCGCTGCCCGCCGCGACGGTGCCGGTGTGGCTTGATCCAGCTCATGCGCGACAGCGAAAACCCGCCGCCGTCGAGGCGCTGCCGCGCCACCGCGTGGTCGGCGATGGCCGGGCGAAAGGCCTGGTACACCACCACGGCGTCGTCGTCGTCGTGCTGGGCCAGGATGCAGCGCCCCGCCTCGGGCCAGTGGCGCTGCTGCGCGGCGTAGGGCTCCCATCGAAGCGGCATCGGAGCCGAGAGCCTACCGCGCGGCGCGACGGGCCGCGAGCTACGCCCCCGCGCGGAGCGGGTGCTGGACCGGCGCTCCTCGCCGCGGGCACCGTCGCGCGGGTTGTCACCCCGTCCAGGCTGCGCTACGGTGGACCAGTCGACCACCGCCGCGCGGAGCGTGCTCATGCAGGCACTACGATCGAAGTCCCGTGTCGCCTCCCTGCTCGCCGCGCTGGTCGCCGGGTGCAGCGGGTCGGGCGACGGAGACCCACTGGACGCAGGCGCCGCGGGTCGCGACGCTGCGGAGGTGGGCACAGACCGCGGGGAGGACGCGGTCGGCGCCCGGGCGCCGTACCCTGCTGGCGTGACCGATGTCACCCTCGACGCGGGCGGACCGCGGCGGTTTCGGGTGTACGTGCCTGCACGGTTGGGCGCCTCGGCGCCGCGCGCGGTCGTCGTGGCGTTGCACGGCGGTGGAGGCCAGGGGCTCGAGACGAGCGATCCAGGGCAGCACCCGCTGGCTGTGTTTCGTGAGGTCGCAGACCGTGAGGGCTTCGTCGTCGTCTATCCGGAGGGGTCGATTTCGGCCGACGGTAGACTCGGCTGGACAGACTGTCGTGCGGACAACCGGCAGGCCTCCAGCGCGGACGACCTGGGCTTCCTGCGCGCCGTCGTCGCGAGGCTGCGCGCGGACTATGGCCTCCCCGCCTCGCGCGTCTTCATGACAGGCACGTCGAACGGGGCGCTGATGACGCTCGCGTTCGCGGCCGCCGACACGGACCAGCTCGGAGCCATCGCGGTGAGCAGCGGCAATCTGCCGGAGTCTCCGCGCCCCGGAGCCTGCACGACGGGGCCGTCACGGCCCCTCGCGGCGCTCTTCACGCACGGCGCTGCCGACCCCGCGATGCCCTACGCGGGCGGCTGCGTGTCCAACCTCGGCGGCGGGTGCACGCGAGGCCGTGTCATCAGCGCCGAGGCGACCCGCGACGCCTACCTCGCCCGCAACGGTCTCTCGCCGACCTTCACCTCGACCGCGACCGTCGAGGTCGATGCCACAGACCCGGGTACGGCCGAGCGCTTCGTCTACGCGGGCGCGGCACCGGTCGAGTGGTGGAGGCTCAACGGCGCCGGCCATCCGCCGCCCAGCCGGCGCGTGCCCGTCGCGCCAACCCCGGCGTCGGGCGCGCAGAATCGCGACATCGAGTTCGCCGAGGTCGCATGGGCGTTCTTCGCGGCGAGACTCTGAACGACGGAGCGGGGGAAGGCCGGACCGTCGCCGCTACGCCCCCGCGCGGAGAAACACCTGCGCGGGCACGCCACCCTTCTGGCGCAGCGTCGCAAACTGATCCTCCACGATGCATGCCTGCCCGGTTAGCGTAGACGCCCTGGAATTGAAGTGGATTTCTCACGCCGCCGCCTGAAGTCTAGCCTCAAACTCGATGGTCTCGAAGACGGTCGTGATGCGTCGCGGGCTGCCTGGATTGGGATGCCGTCCCTCTCTCCTGAGAACCGCGGCGAGGCCTCGAAGGTGGGACGCGATCGCCTCGGGGCGACAGGCCAGGAGCATCGTCACGTCGGCCAGCGCCTCGACCAGGCAAGCGTGGACGCGGTCGTGACTCACGGCGCCGACGCCGACATCGCTCTCCAGTTCGCGAACGATCGATGCGCCGAGCGCCCAGACGATCAGCGACGCCGCCATGAAGGCGAAGATCACCGACGGACGCTCGCTGCGGATCTGGTCCAACCGCGCCAGCGACTTGAGCTGCCGGAACGCGCGTTCCACCCACCACCTCAGTCGGTACAACGCCGCGATCATCTCCGCCGTCCAGGTGTCGCGTGGGAGGTTGGTCACGAACCAGAACGCGTGGTGGCCGCCGACCCAGTGGTCGTGACGGTCGCAGCGAGGCACCGTGACCTTCACCACGCGAAACACGCGCTCCCCGGACTCCTCCTCGCGGCTCCGAAACCGCGCATCGACATCGACCGTGGCGCGGGTCCGAAGCGCGTCGTCGATGCGACGACCGACCGCGCGGCGCGCGTCGATGACCCCCTGAGAAACCGACGCGATGGTCGCGACGACGCCCTCCTTGAGGCGGCTCACGAAGTAGCTCCCTGCGTCGTCCAACTGCGCGAAGAGCGTGTGGTCGTAGAAGCCCAGGTCCATCAGGTACAGCGCGCCTGCGACGGCCTCGCCCAGCCGCAGCAGGCGGCGATCGTGGTGGACCGCAGCTCCGGCGCGGATGTCGTCGAGTTGTCCCTGCGAGAGCGACAGCCGCGCGAGCAACTTGATGCCGGCTTGACCCGGCCCCGTGCCCCGAAAGACCTCGGCGAGCGACTGACCGAGCGCGATGCGGGAACCGTCCGTGATGAGGACATCTCGCAGCGCGCGCATGGGCTGGGGCCACTGCCGCCGCAGCGCCCGCGGGACCGGGCGCGTGACGGTTTCGAACAGCTCCCAGAGCAGACGCACGAGTCCGCCGTTGAAGCGCTCCTCGAAGGCACTCTCCGACACCGTCGTGCCGGTCAGCAGCTCCCAGGCGCGGCGCACGGCGGCGATTGTGCGACTGGCGCCCGTTCCCGACGCGCGGAGCAGCGCCAGGACGAGGTCGTAGGGCTCGATCTTGCGGACGCGGAAGACCGCGCCGAGCGCGAGCGCGCGGTGGTTGACCGTGTCTCGGTCGAGGATGGACGCGAAGACCGATTGCAGCGTAGAACCGTCCATGGGGACCCTTCGGGATGGGTTGGAGTCGACAACCACACCGTGCCGAAGCGGCCCCTCTATGTCACGCCCGGCAGCGCGCTTCGGGCTCGTTTTCAGGCGCTTTGGCCCCTAACCGGGCAGGCATGGGACAGGTACCTACGGGCCTGTGTTGACCCCCTGGCACCGGAATCCACGCGACTCGCCGATACCGTCCTGACGCGTCAACACCCACGCCAAAGCCAGCGTCCCGGGCGCTCCTGCCAACGGTCGCGGGAGCGGGTACTACGGGTCATGGGTTCTCTGTAAACCCGAGCGCATACGTGCCAGATCCCGTGGGCCGTTG
>JBILLI010000363.1:0-7420 GCA_044376155.1 Polyangiales bacterium | reverse complement strand
CCCCAACGACTCCGACGTGAACGTCGTTCGCGAGAAGAAGCTCTCGAACGTGCGCAACCACGGCAAGGACGAGAACGTCGCGCTCTACCCCCCGAAGGTGCTCACCGTCGAGACCGCGATGGAGTGGATCGACCGCGACGAGCTCGTCGAGGTCACCCCGAGCGCCGTGCGCGTGCGCAAGGCGGTGCTGGACATGTCCCGCCGCCCGCGCCGCACCGAGACGGAGTGATCAGAGCGGGGACGCGGCGTCGCGCGCGGCGGTGAGCAGGTCGCTCAGCGCCCGCTGCTCCGCCGCGATCTCGGCCGACAGCGACTCGATGCGCTGCGCGATGCGCTCGCGCTGCTGGTCGTTGGGCTGACCCTGCGCCTCGGCCAAGGACTGCTCGAGGATGCGGTAGCTCCCGATGAGTCGGTAGAGCGCGTTGCGCTCCCGGTCCCGCAGCGAGGTCACCGTCGCGGGAGGGTTCTGGAGGAACTCCACGAAGGCGTTGGGCGACACCAGGAGCTCCGCGGCGGGCCCGCGGTGACAATCGCTCAGCGGCGGGGTCATTCGTCCGCGGAGGAGCGCGTCGCCGAGGCGACGAATGGCCGCGGGGTCGGTGGTGCCGAAGCACCGCTGCAGCGGGCGGTCCATGTGCTGCGCGTGCCCCTGCTCGACGCGAGCGACCCAGCGTCGGGAGGGGTCCTGCGCGCGGTGCCAGGCGATGCCCGCGACGATCGCCCCGACGACGAGGCCGAGGTTGAGCATCCACGTGATGCGTCGCGAGGGGGCGGCGGGCGGGGGGGGCGAGTCGGCGTCTTCGTGCGTGCTGGACATGGGCTTCTGCTCGTTGGAGGGGCGCAGAGCGTTGTCACGACACCCGCGCCGACGCAACGGCGCGCGACGCGCGACGCGCTTTGCCAAGCGGCGGAGACGGGTGTAGCTTCTTCGATGGCCGCACGGGTCGGTAGGCCGAACCGGTGCGCGCCAGACAATCCAACGCGACGGGCGACGCCACGGTGGCGTCGACGAACGGGCGAAGCTCACGGAGCCGCCCGCTGCCGTCGCAGGACGGATGAGGGATTCATGACGTTCACCGAGGCCGCAGAGGTCGTGCTCCGCAAGGTCGGCAAGCCGCTGCACTACAAGAAGATCACCCAGCTCGCGATCGAGCAGAACCTGCTCTCGCACATCGGCAAGACCCCCGAGGTCACGATGTCGACGCGCCTCGCGACGCTGACCAAGAAGGACCGCGGCGACCAGAACATCCTGCGCGTAGGCCCGGGGATCTTCGGTCTGCGCGAGTGGGGCGAGGCGCCCGTGGAGGCCGCCGCCGAGGCCGTGGGCGGCGATGGGGCGGAGGGCGTCGTCGAGGCCACCGCCGAGGCGGGCGAGGAGATCGCTCCGACCGAGGCCGCCCGTCCGAGCGCGGGCCCGTCGCTGGTGCCCGACGAGGCCGAGGAGCCCGTGGCGCTCTCGGCGGAAGAGGTCGACCGTCAGAAGCGCATCGAGGCCGCGCAGGAGATCTTCCCCGAGGACGAAGACGACAACGAGCCTGTGCTCGGTGGCGGCGAGAAGACCGAGGGTGGTCGTCGCCGTCGCCGTCGCCGCCGCCGTCGCGGCGATGGCCCGGACGGGGCCGCCGCCCCCGAGGGCGAGGAGGGCGCAGCCGCGGTCGAGGGAGCCCCCGCCGTGTCGGCCGAAGGCGCGCCGGGCGAGGGCGTTTCGGAGACCGACGCGCCTGTTGCAGAGAGCGTCGCCAGCGATGGGGCGGAGCGCGGCGAGGCCGTTTCCGTCGAACCCCGGCGCGAGCCTTCACGGCGCGATGAAGGTCGCCGTGAAAGCCGTGGCGAAGGCCGCGGAGAGCCCCGTGGCGACGGCCGCGGAGAGCCCCGTGGCGAAGGCCGCGGAGAGCCCCGTGGCGAAGGCCGCGGGGAGCCCCGTGGCGAAGGCCGCGGGGAGCCCCGTGGCGAAGGCCGCGGCGACCGTCGCGGTGACGACCGTCGCGGTGACGACCGTCGCAACGATGAGCGCAAGGGCGAGGAGCGACGTGATGATCGCGTCGTCGAGGAGGGCTCCTCGGGGCGCGACACCGCGGACATGATCGTCGCGCTGCTGACCCGGCGAGAGGACCGACAGCCCGTGGGTCTCCGCGCGCTCGCCGAAGAGGCGACCCGCAGCGGTCGCATGGGTGGCGATCCCACGAACCTCATCCCGATGCTCGCGGCCGCCTCGCGCATGGACGGCGCGCGGCGCGCGGTTCGCGGCGAGCGCGCCCGCCTCCGGATCGCAGGCGGACGGGTGGGACTCGTCGACTGGACCCTGCCGCCGGAGCTCCTGCGCGCCGAGGCTGACGCGATCGCCGCGCTGGAGCGCCTGCGCGAGGCCTCTCGTCGCTACATCGTGCGGCGGCTCAACGAGCTGCCGCAGGCGGCCTTCACCGAGTCGGTGGTGCTGCTCCTGGAGCGCATGGGGATCTCCTCCCTCCGCGTCACCCGGCGCGCGGGCCTGCAGCAGGGCGAGGTGCACCTCATGGGCATCGCGCGGCGTGGCCCCGAGGAGTCGCCCGTGGCGGTGGTCATCCGCCGCGGCGGCGAGGTCGGACGCGAGCGGGTCATCGACCTCCGCGGCTCGCTGCATCACTACAACAACGCCGCGGCGGCGTGGGTGATCACCACGGGTACGGTGCTCTCGGGCGCACGCGAAGAGGCCGCGGTCCCCGGCGCCACGCCCGTGACCCTGATCGACGGCGTCGGCTTCGGGCGGCTCCTCGACGAGCACGCGGTGTGTGTGTCTCACGCCACCGTGGGTCTCCCCTACCTCGACGTCGACCTCTTCGACGCGCTCCGCAACTCCTGATCGCGTCCAGCGAACGCCCTGCCGGGCCGTGATGGCCGGCAGGGCGTGGAGCCCTCAGTAACAGCCGCGCATGCAGTCGCGAAACGAGTCGTCGCAGCGCGCCTCGCACGCGGCATCGCGCTGCGTGCAGCGACCTCCGCAGGCGCGCCATGACGAGCGACACTCGTTCGCGCATGAGGTCCCCGGGGGCTCTGCGCCCGCGCTCTCGGGCAACGTGGTCGGCGACGGAGCCGTGATCGGGAGCGCCGCCGGGGCAGGGGTTGGTGCAGGGGGGATCGCGGACGGCAGCGCGGGGGCGGGGGCGGTCGCGTTCGCGAGGATCGGCGCCGCCGTCGGAGCCGGTGGGGGCGCGCTCGTCGGGGCCAGGACCGGCGCAGATCCCGAGGAGAGGGTCGGCGGCGGCGCGCCATTGCCGCTCGCGGTGAGACGTCCCCGGGCATAGTCCAGGCGGTCGGGGTTCGCGCCGTAGGAGTAGGTCTGAAGCCAGGTGCTCCAGCACGCCTGACGGTCTCCGGGCGTCACCGCGTTCTCATAGTCCAAGGCGTAGCAGCGCTCGAACGCGGCCTCGCCCTCGTAGGCGTAGCGGTAGTTCGGGCCGCACGCAGCGGTCACGATCACGAGGGCGAGGGTGCGCACAGAGCGGGGCTGCATGGCCGGGATGGTAGCACCCGGCCGCGCCGTCACGAGAGCAGGCGATGCGCGAGTTCGCGCCAGCGGCGGGCGGAGTCCTGATGCGCGCGAAGGTCGTCAAGCGCGGCACGGGTCGCGGCGTCGGCGTCGCCCCGGGCCTCTTCGATGATCGCCGCCGCAGGGATCTGCGCGGCGAGCTCGTGCGCGCGGAGGCGATGGGCCTCGGCGGTGCGCCGACAGTCGTGCACCACCCGCGCGGTGTGAATCGGAGCGCGGATGGTGCGGGGCAGGGTGGTCACCTGCGCCACCCAGTCCATCGGGAGCTCGAGGCGCTCGGCGTGCTGCCAGAGGTCCCGCGCGGTCCAGAGGGGGAGCACCGGGCCGAGGTCAAGCTGCGCACCGGCGCCCGCGGCGTCGATGGCGAGTTCACCCGCGAGCCTTCGGTCGGGCAGGTGCGCCACGAGCTCGCGCATCGCCGCCTCGAACCACTGCCGACGCGCGCCCTCCAGCGCCTGATCCCCGCTCGCCGCCACCTTGCGAAACGCGCTGCGCCACCGCCGCGGGTCGGGCGCCCGCCGCTGCAAGACGTTCACCGCGCGGGGAAAGTCCCGTCGCCGACAGAGGATGCCCGCGTCGTCGGTGATCCGCGTGTAGTCCAGGTCCAGGCGGTCTTCGCGCATGGCGCGAAGGGATCGCAGAGCAGCGCCGTCGCGGTCAAAGAAACCACCACCCGGCGCGGCGACGACTCAGCCCGCCGGGGCCTCCGGCGGAGCAGCGGGCGGTGCCGGCGTCGGCTGCAGCGGGACCAGCGGCGTGCCCTGGAGCAGCGGCGCGCTGCCGGGGGCAGGAATGGTGGGCGAATCGACCGGTCGGAGGGCGCCCGGCACGACCGTGGTCGGCGCGATCACCGGCCGCAGCGTGCGCACCCGTCGGCACTGCCCCTGCCGACACGCCTCCTCGTCCCCGCAGCGCAGCCCGCAACGCCCGCAGTTCTCGTTGTCGGACGCCAGCGGCGCGCAGCGCTCCCCGCAGCGAGTGGTGCCCGCGGCGCAGGTGAGCGCGCACCGCCCCTGCTCGCAGCGCTCGCCCGCACCGCACGCGTTGCCGCAGCCCCCGCAGTGGGTCGCGTCGTGCGTGAGGTCGCGGCACGCGCCGTTGCATGCCGAGGTGCCCGCGGCGCAGGTGAGCGCGCACCGCCCCTGCTCGCAGCGCTCGCCCGCACCGCAGGCGTTGCCGCAGCCCCCGCAGCTCGTCGGGTCGCGGGAGAGATCGCGGCACGCACCGTTGCAGGCCGTCGCGCCGTGGCCGCAGGTCATCGCACACGCCCCCTGCACGCAGCGGTCTCCCTCGGCGCAGCGGGTGCCACAGGCGCCGCAGTTCTCCGCATCGACCGCGACGTCGCGGCAGCGGGTGCTGCAGAGCGCGAGACCGGGCGGACACTCCCGCACGCACCGACCTTCGCGGCAGCCCTCCCCGTCGGCGCAGCGGGTGCCGCACGCGCCGCAGTTCGCGCGGTCGACGCGAAGGTCGCGGCACGCGCCCGCGCAGTTGGCGAGGTCGGCGGTGCACGAGGTCACGCAGCGGCCGTGGGCGCAGAGCTGCCCGCCGGCGCAGGCGGTGTCGCAGCGCCCGCAGTGCGCGCGCTCGCTCTGAAGGTCGAAGCAACGCCCCTCGCACACCGCGAATCCCGTCGCGCAAGTCGCCGCGCAGGCGCCGCGCGCGCAGAGCTGGCCCGCGGCGCAGGCGACGCCGCAGCCGCCGCAGTGCGCGCGGTCGGTCTCGGTGTCGCGGCAGACCCCGTCGCAGTTCTGCTGACCCGCGCCGCAGGTGGTCTTGCACACCCCGCTCGCGCAGACCTGGCCCTCGCCGCAGCGCGCCCCGCAGCCGCCGCAATGCGCGCGGTCGGAGCGGGTGTCGACGCAGCTCGAACCGCAGCGCTCCTCGCCCGCGGGGCACGAGAGCGCGCAGGCACCCTTCACGCAGCGCTCGCCCGCGCCGCAGTGTCGCCCGCACGCGCCGCAATTCACCACGTCACGCTCGGGGTCGACGCACGCGCCGTTGCAGCGCACGAGGCCCTGCGGACAGTAGATCAGCCGCACCCAGAGGCCCACCGAGACCCCTGCGAGGAGCAGGGTGGTGGCGACGGAGAGCGCGAAGAGGCGATCCCTCGGAACCACGTCGAGGCGCTGCAACGCGCCCGCGGCGGTAGGAATTCGCGCGGGGTCTCCCTGCGCCAGGGTTGCGAGGAAGAACGCGTTCCAGCCGCGGGTGTGGTTCCACGGGCGCACGTCGCGCCAGCGCAGCGCCGCCGGGGGCACCGCGGCCATGGTCTTCTCCAGCGCCCACATCCGCGCGATTTCGGTCTCGGCGTCGGCCCGCGAGACCGTCCACGGAGACCGCCCCGTGAGGCACTCGAAGAGCACCACGGTCACCGCGAAGACGTCCGACATGGAGGTCGCGCCCTTGCTGAGGTGCCCGACGGGCATGTAGCCCACCGTGCCGCCCAACACGTCGTCGGTGTTGAACGCGCCGACCTTCGCCAATCGCTGCTGGAGCCGGGCAACGCCGAAGTCGATGAGCGTGGCCTGGTGAAAGTCGGGCCGCCCGCGGGCGTCGAGCGGGATGATGATGTTACCGGGCTTGATGTCGCCGTGGACCACCTGGGGGAGCGAGGCGGTGCTCACGCGCTCGAGCGGCACATCGTCGGCGTGCAGCGCCGCGAGCACGCTGAAGAGCCTGCGTCCCAGCGCGATCACGTCGTTGGGGCGCAACGCGCCCTCCTCCAGGAGGCTCTCCAGAGGGCGGCCGGCCTCGAAGGTGATGAGCAACCCGATGCCCCCCGCGGGCAGCTCGACGAGGGCGAGAAACTGCGCGACCCCGTCTTGGATCCGTGCGCGCAGGACGTGGGCCTCGCGCACGATGGCCTCGCGGTTCGCGACGGCGTCGCCCAGGGCGATCTTCAGGGCCGCGGGGAGGGGGCTCTGCCCGGGGCGAACGATGTCGACCCGGTGCACCTCCCCCATCGCGCCCGCGCCGAGCACGGAGACGTGTTGGAGGGTGAGGCTGCGCGACTCGGCGCCCATGGACTCGCTGAAGAAGTCCAGGAGCACCTCGACGCGCAGGGTGGCGCCCGGGATGATGGATCCGCTGCTCACAGGCGAGCATTGGTACCGCAGAGCAAGGCGCCGACGCGAGGATGCGTGCGCGGCGCCGCAGGGGGGTCAGGCGATCTCGCGCAGGGTCTCCAGCGCCGCGCCGAGGCGATCGACGCGCTCGGCGAGCTCGCGCACGCGGGCGCGGTCTTTGGCGACGACCTCGGCCGGGGCGTTGGAGATGAAGTCCCCGTTCGCGAGGCGGCGCTCGATGCCGTCGCTCTCCTTGCGGGCCTTGGCGATGTCCTTCTGCAGACGCTCGCCTTCCTTCGCGGGGTCGAGCAGGCCCGCGAGGGGAATGAGCACCTCGACGCCCTGTACCGACGCGTAGCCCACCCCCCGAGGACGCTCGCCCGGCGGTTCCACCACGAGCTCCTTGGCCCGGGTGAGCCTCCGCACGGCGCCCTCGTAGACCCCGAACATCTCCGCCAGCGCCGCATCGCCCGTGCGCAGCCGCACGGTGATCGCCGCGCCCTGCTTGATGCCCAGCTCGGCGCAGATGCGTCGAACGGACTCGATGGTCTCTTGAAGCACCGACATCGCCCGCTCGGCCTCGGGATCGGTGTGCGCGTCCCCCGCGGTCGGGAAGGGGGCCACGGCCAAGGCCTCGGGAATCACTCCGTCACTGCGGCGGCGGCGAATGTTGTCAGGCAGGTGGCTCCAGCACTCCTCCGTGAGATGCGGCATGAGGGGGTGCATCAGGCGGTGCGAGACCTCAAGACAGTGCGCAAGAGTCAGACGGTAACTCTCTCGTTCTTCAGGAGTTCCAGCCTCGAACACAGGCTTGCAGAGCTCGAGG